>DASPJI010000752.1:0-4795 GCA_035628695.1 Thermoanaerobaculia bacterium
CGACAAGACGCCCGATGCGGACGGCGCCTATCCGCTGATCCTTCCCGGCCCGGACGGCGGCGAGGTCGTCGGACGCTTCCAACTCTTCGATGAGGCTGCCGTGGACGCCATGAACGTGGCGGTCCACCTCCTGCGGGCGCCGGAGTCCCTGGCCTACCTGCTGGAGGCGGCGGGGGCCGTCGCCCTCGAACGTTGCGGGGCCATTCTCGACGAGCGGACGCAATCCACCGAGTAGTGCCTGCTGTTCGGCGGCGGCCCGTCAGCTCCGGAGGGCCGCCGTCTCTCTCGGAGCCTCTCCCCGTCCCATGGCGAACCTTCGCCGTCCGATGGCCGAGCTCTCCCGACAATGGGCGAAGCTTGGCCGGTGCTCGGCTTGGCGCGGCCTGTGGTCGGCCTGGCGCGGCCTGTCGTCGGCCTGGCGCGGCCTGTGGTCGGCAAGGCGGGGCCGATCGACGGCGAAGCGCGGCCTGTGGTCGGCCGCGCGGTGCCTGTGGTCGGCCGAGCCGTGCCGAAGGTCGGCCCGGCAGTGCCGGTGTTCGGCCAAGGTCTGCCAATGAAGGGCAAAGCCTTACTACGGCTTCTGCTGATCCTCCACCTGCTGGCGCAGGCGCTCCTCCTGCTCCCGCAGCTCCGGGGTCATCTCGGCGCCGAAGTCCTCCAGCTCGAAGATCTGCCGGATCTCCAGCTCGGTGCCGCCGTCCATGGGGGCGCGCTTGACCCACTCGATGACTTCCTCCCGGGACTTCGCCTGGAGGATCCAGAAGCCGGCGAGCAGCTCCTTGGTCTCGGGGAAGGGTCCGTCGATCACCGTCCGGTCCTTGCCGTCGAAGCGGATACGGACCCCCTTCGGGCTGGGATGGAGCCCCTCGCCCGCGACCATCACGCCGGCCTTCACCAACTCCTCATTGTATTTCCCCATCTCGGTCAGCATCTTTTCGCTCGGCATCACACCCGCTTCGGAATCCTCGTTGGCCTTGACCAGTACCATGAAGCGCATTGTCGTATCTCCTTGAATTGGTTTCAGTTGAGGAGCCGGGCCGCCGGTCTTGCCGGCCTCATCCCTGGCTCTACTCATTGGTCGAACGAGGGAAGGCGAGATCGACATCGGCAGGCCGATTGCAACTCTGCCGGGTAACCCGGTCTCCGGGTGGGGAGGAGTGTCTACATGCCTACCAAGCCGATTCTCGTCGTTACCTTGGCGCTCGCGCTCTCGGTCCCGGCCCAGGCCCAGCATACCCACCAGCACCCGCCGCCGCAGGAGCCGGCCCCGCCTGCCGCCGAGCCGCCGCCGGCCCATGAGCACGGCGCGCAGACGACCGGTCACGAGAGGATGGACCACGGAGCGGAGGGGCACGAGATGCCGGGCATGCTGGGTCCTTATGGCATCTCGCGGGAAGCCTCAGGCACGGCCTGGCAGCCCGAGTCGGCGCCGCACATGGGGTTGCACACGACTCGCGGCGACTGGATGCTGATGACCCACGGCTTCCTCTTCCTCGTCTATGACGACCAGGGCGGGCCGCGGGGGGACGAGGACGTCTTCTCCGCCAACATGCTGATGGGGATGGCGAGCCGCGAGGCCGGGCCGGGGCGTCTCGGCTTGCGGGCGATGATCTCCGCCGAGCCTTGGACGATCGGCCGCCGCGGCTATCCGCTCCTGCTCCAGACCGGCGAGACCGCCGATGGGGTCCATCCGCTGGTGGACCGGCAACATCCCCACGACCTTTTCATGGAGCTGGCCGCCAGCTACAACGTCCCGGTGGGGGAGGACGGCTCGGTCTTCGTCTATGCCGGCTGGCCGGGGGAGCCGGCGCTGGGTCCGCCGGCCTTCATGCACCGCTTCTCGGGCATGGATCTACCCGAGGCACCCCTCGGCCATCACTGGCTCGACTCCACCCACGTCACCTTCGGCGTCCTGACCCTGGGCTGGATTCAGGGCGATGTGAAGCTGGAGGGCTCCGTCTTCACCGGCCGGGAGCCGGACGAGGACCGGCTCGACATCGAGGAGCCGAAGATGGACTCCTGGTCCGTGCGGGCGAGCTGGCAGCCGACACCGGACTGGTCGCTCCAGGCGAGCTACGGTTTCCTGAAGAGCCCCGAGCAACTCGAGCCCGAGGTGGACCTGGACCGCGTCACGGCGTCCGCCATCTACAACCGGCCGCTCCCGGACGGCAACTGGCAGACCACCTTCGCCTGGGGGAGGAACGCCAAGGACCCCGGGGAGACCACGGACACCTACCTGCTGGAGTCCACGCTGGCCTTCGCGCCGCGGCACACCGTCTTCGGCCGCGCCGAGCGCCAGGAGAACGACGAGCTGTTCGGCCACGGCGACCATGGACACGAGGGCGAGGCGTCCGACGTCGTCGATTCTCTCGAGGGCCGAGTCTTCAACGTCGGCAAGCTCACGCTGGGCTACATCCATGACCTCTTCGCGGGCGATGGCTACCAGGCGGGCATCGGCGCCTCGTGGAGCCTCGCGCTGGTCCCCGAGGAGCTGGAGGAGGTCTACGGCGATCAGCCGTCCTCCTGGATGGCGTTCGTGCGGGTGGTTCTAGGGTCGGAAATGTGATCGCTGTGATCAGGTGCCCTGCAACTGCCTCCGCACCTCCGGAGCGAGATCCTCCCGCGCGAGGAGCCTCTCGCGCAGTGGAGGCTTGCTGCGGATGGAGCGGAGGAGCGAGCCCCGGTCCTCCAGGAAGCGGGGATCGGCGAGCCAGGCGGCGAGGAAGCTCTCGACGGGCTCGGAACGTTTCCGCAGCAGGTGGAGGAGGAGCAGGCTGAGGTCACGGGAGGGCAGAGGCTCAAGCGCCTCCAGCAGCGGCCCCGTCCACTCGGGATTCTCCTGAACGGCGCGGACCAAGGCCTCCAAAAGGAGCTTCTTGCGGTTCTCATCGTTGCAGCCCGAGAGGAACCGCAGGGTGGCCGCGGGGGTGGCAGCCAGTGCCCTGCCGAGAGCGGACATCAGGTTCCGGACCTGCTTCTTCCTCTGGGGACGGGCCAGCCAATCGAGAGCCAGGTCCATCGCCTCCTCGTCGCCCCCGCTCCGCTCCACCAGCCGCGCCAGCACCCGCTGTGCCTTCGGCCACCCTTCGTTCTCTCCGATCCAGGCCAGGGCCCAGCGGCGGAGCTCCGGGTGGGTGGGGTTGGCGTCCACCAGGGGGACGAGCAGCCGGCGGACATTGGGATGGTTGGCATGGGCCCGCAGCCAGTCCAGCGCATCCCGGACGAGATCCGGGTCGGAGGGAGACGCTTCGACCAGTTGCACCAGCAGCTCCGCCGTGCCGGTCGCCCCCTCGTGGCTCCGCAGCCACGCCGCCGCCCGGCCGAGAACCGCCGCGTCGCCCGGCCGCGCCGCCACCAGTCGTGCCAGCAGATGACCCGTCCCGGCGTAGTCCGCGGTGGCACCGATCCGGTCGAGCACGGCGCCGAGGGCGTCGGGGGAATCTTTCAGGGCGCTCATCAGCATCGTCGCCCGGCCGGGGGCCAGATGCAGGTCCGCCACCCGGATCACCGAGAGGAGGTCCACCCCGGGAGGCACGGCGCCGTCTTTTCCATAATGGAGCAGGGCCAGGACGGCGAGCCAGCTCTGGCCGTCCAGTCGCGCGGCGCAGGCGGCGAGCCCCACCTCCAGACGGCGCGCCGCCGCGGCAGCCCCGTGGAGGCTGAGCGCCGCGTGGAGGAGGCAGAGGTTGCGGGTCTCGAGCGTCCCATCCAGGGCAGCCCGGTTCCACAGCTCCACCAGACGGTCCCGGAGACCGGGCTCGTCCACCCGGCAGGCGAGGATGCCCAGGTCGACCCCGGCCGGCTGGGCCGCGAGCGACGCCCGGGCGACCCACTCCCCGACGTCGAAGGCCGGGACGGGCCGGCGGTGCCAGGCCTCGGCCGCGATGCGCGGATGGGAGGCGCCGATCCCCGCGCCCAGGAAGGCGAGGTGGCGCGCCGGCTCGGTGACGGTGAAGACCTCCCAGCCCTGTTCGCTGACCAGCCGCTGCAGCTCATAGCGGCAGCTCGGGGCCAGCGGGTCCCGGTGGGAGTGGTCCAGGATCGCCCCGAGCACCACCTCCGGGCAGGTCATCCCGAAGCGATGCCAGTAGCAGACCACCAGATAGGCGCGGACCAGCCACGCCAGCTCGTCGGGACGCGTCCGCGGGTCGATGGGCCGGCCGTGGTTCAGGGTCATCCACAGGCGGTCCACCAGGCTCTTGAAGGAAGCGCCGGCGGATGCCTCCATGGCGAGGACGAGGAAGTCGTCCTCGCGGTCCTGGAAGAGCCCGGGGTCACGGCCATGGAGGAGAGCCAGGGCCTCCCGCTCCGGACGCCGCGGCCGGTCGAGAGGGAAGATCCGGACGTCCACCTGCCGGCCCAGCTGGTGACGGTGCTCGTGGAAGAGGTAGTCGGGGCTGGTGGCGAGGACCGCCAACCGGCGGCTGCGCGGGGCCAGGCGGCGCAGCAGGTCGTCCCAGCCCGACTCGGCGAAGAGCGGGTCGTCGAGCACCAGCAGCACGGGGAGCGTCCCCTCTTCCAGCCGCGCCAGGGAGCGCAGGAGCGTGCTGACATCCCCGTCGTCGATCCGCTCCAGGTTGAGCTTGGGGGCCGCCACGACCGCCAGCCCCTCCTGGACCGCCCGCGCCGCCACCCGCCGCACCAGGGTGGTCTTGCCCGCTCCCGGCGCTCCCAGCACGAAGAGCGCCGGCAGCACCTCGTCATCCCCCGCGCTCTCCAGCAGCTCGCCGACCTGGGAGAAGAGGCGCTCCGTCGGCTCCCGTTCCAGAAAGTGGGTCTCGGGGCTCTGGCCGTG
>DASPJI010000753.1:0-4714 GCA_035628695.1 Thermoanaerobaculia bacterium
TTCCAGCCGCTCGCGAGGGTAGGCGGGGTCCAGCGGCACGTAGGCGCCGCCGGCCTCGAGCACCGCGAGCAGGGAGACCACCAGATCCGCCGAGCGCTCCAGGCAGACGCCCACCCGCACCTCGGGTTCCACCCCAAGCCGCCGCAGCCGCTGAGCCAGGCGGCCGGCGCGCGCGCTCAGCTCCTGGTAGGTCAACCGCAGGTCCCCCTCCTCGTCCGACGCGACGAGCGCCTCGGCCGTGGGGGTACGGCGCGCCTGCTCCGCGAACAGCTCATGGAGGCAGAGGTCCGGGCGCTCCTCCGCGCCAGTGGCGTTCCACTGCCGCAGCACCTGGTCCGTCTCGGCCTCCTGCAGCAGCGGCAGGGCCGAGACCGGCGCCGCGGGATCGGCGACGATCCCAGCGAGCAGCGTCCGCCAGTGCCCCAGCATGCGATCCACCGTCACCGGATCGAAGAGGGCGGAGTCGTACTCCAGCGCCGAGACGAGCCGGCCGTCCTCCACCGGGGCCGCCGTCAGGGTCAGATCGAATTTGGCGGTCTCCGTCTCGATCCGTTCGGGCCTGAGCTCCAGGGCTCCGGCACGCGGCCGCGGCAGCGGCTCCTCCAGGACCAGCATCACCTGGAAGAGCGGCGTCTGCGACAGGTCCCGCCCAGGCCGCAGCTCCTCGACCAGCCGCTCGAAGGGGAGGTCCTGGTGCGCGTAGGCCTCGAGGCAGGCCTCCCGCACCCGCGCCAGCAGCGTGTCGAAAGGGGGATCGTCGGCCATCGAGGCGCGCAGCACCAGGGTGTTGGCGAAGAAGCCGATCAGCCCCTCCACTTCAGGACGCTGGCGGTTGGCCACCGGCGAGCCCACCGGAACCGAAACCTCGCCCGTGTAGCGCCGGAGGAGGATCTGGAAGGCGGCAAGGAGCTCCATGAACAGGGTCGCGCCGCGACCGCGGGCGATCCCCTCCACCGCGTCCGCCAGCCCGGCCGGCAGCAGCGCCGACCGCACTCCACCGCGCAGCCGGCGGATGGCGGGGCGCGGCCGGTCGGCCGGCAGCTCCACCACCGGGAGGTCGGCGAGTTGGCGGCGCCAGTAGGCGAGCTGGCTGTCGAGGGCCTCCCCCTGCATCCACTCGCGCTGCCAGACCGCGTAGTCGGCGTACTGAACCGGCAGCTCAGGGAGCGGCACCCCCTCGTAGAGCGCCGCCAGCTCCCGCAGGAAGATGCCCAGCGACCAGCCGTCAGCCACCGAGTGATGGAGGTTGACCAGCAGCAGGTGATCCCCGGATGCGAGCCGCAGCAGGGAGACCCGGCAGAGCGGCCCCGCCGCCAGCTCGAAGGGGCGGATCGCCTCGCGCCCGGCGAGCCACTCCGCCTCCGCGTTTCGGAGTCCTTCGGTCAGGCCCGCAAGGTCGACGAGCGGCGGTGGCGCCGATGCCACGGTGGAGGGAGAGCCGATCACCTGGACCGGTTCGTCGCCTTCGAGCCGGAACACGGTACGGAGCGACTCGTGCCGCCGCGCCACCCCGGAGAGGGCGGATGCCAGCGCCGCGAGGTCCAGCGGACCGGTTAGCCGGACCGCGCCCGGCAGGTTGTAGACCGGGCTCCCGGGCTGCAACCTGTCGAGGAACCAGAGGCGGCGTTGAGCGAAGGAGAGGGGGGCACCGCCGGGGAAACGGTCCCGGGCGACGGCGCGCAGCGGCGGCGCCGACGCCGCCCCCAGAGCGGCTTCGATCTGCTCCGCCAGGGCCGCGAGGGTGGGAAACTGGAAGGCGGCGCTCACCGGCAGCTCCACGCCGAAAAGGCGGGAGACCCGCGCCAGCATCCGCGTGGCGAGCAGGGAGTGCCCACCCAGCTCGAAGAAGTCGTCCCGGACGCCGATCCGCTCGGCCCCGAGCAGCTCGCTCCAGAGTCCCGCCAGCAGCTCCTCGACCGGAGTGCGCGGTGGAGTGTGGAGCCCGCCGTCGCCGGCAGGGGGGGTGGTGAAGAGACCCGATATCGCACTGGCGAGGGCCCGGCGGTCCAGCTTGCCGCTCGGCGTGCGCGGCAGCTCCGGCACCGGCAGGAAAGCGGCCGGGACCATCGCCTCCGGCAGCCGCGCCGCGAGGAAGCTCCGCAGCTCGCGCGCGTCGAGGACCGACGGCGCGTCCCACACCACATAGGCCACGAGACCCTGCCGGCCGGTGGCGTCGGCCCGCGGCGCCACCGCGGCCTCGCGTACTCCGGGGCGGCCGCGCAGCACCGCCTCCACCTCGCCGGGCTCGACGCGAACGCCGCGCACCTTGACCTGCAGGTCGACTCGGCCGAGGAATTCCAGGTCGCCGCCGGGCAGCCAGCGGGCGAGATCCCCCGTACGGTACAGGCGCTCGCCCGGTTTCGTCGGCAAGGGGTCCGGCAGGAACCTCTCGGCGGTCAGGTCCGGACGGCCGCGGTAGCCGCGGGCCAGGCCGACCCCTCCCAGCCACAGCTCCCCGGGGATGCCGGCAGGAACCGGTGCCAAGCGGGCGTCCAGCACGTGGACGCGGGTGCCGGGGATGGGGCGCCCGATGGGGACCGTGCTCCCCTCGGGAAGACGGGCATCCGGACGGCAGGAGTACCAGAGCAGGTCGATGGAGGCCTCGGTAGGCCCGTACATGTTGTCCAGCGGCGCCCGCAGGCCGGCCGCGAAAAAGCGGACCGGCAGGTCGCGCGGCAGGGCCTCGGCGCCAACGAACACCTGGCGCAGGGAGGCGGCGCGCTCGGCGATGCCCTCCTCGTCGAGAAGGGCATCCAGCGCCGACGGGGTGAAGTTGACGAGCGTCACCTCCTGCTCGTCCAGGAGGCGCGCCAGGTAGCGCGGGTCCCGCTGCCCGCCGGGACGGGCCAGCACCACCCGCGCACCGGACGAGAGAGGGCCGAAGATCTCCCACACGGAAACATCGAAGCCGCCAGCCGCCCGCTGCAGCATGGCGTCTCCTGGCCGGATGCCGTAAGCCTCCCGCGCCCGGAGAAGCCGGTTGGCCACCCCGCGGTGCGGCACCGCCACCGCCTTCGGTGCGCCGGTAGAGCCCGAGGTGTAGAGCACGTAGGCCAGGTTGTCCGCGGTGGCCGACGAGGTCCGCGAGGCGGGGATCTCCTCCGGCTCGTCCGCGCTATCCAGGAGGAGCAGGCGGGTGCTCTCACCCTCCATAGGGGGCAGACCGGGGAGCACCGCCGCCTTGGCGAGGAGCACCGGCACCTCCGCGTCGGCCAGCAGTTGCGCCAGGCGCTCCCGCGGGAGCGCGGGATCGAGCGGCAGCCAGGCGCCGCCGGCCTTGAGCACGCCGAGGATCCCCACCACCATCTCGATGGAACGCTCGGCACAGAGGCCCACCACCACTTCCGGTCCTACGCCGAGGCGACGCAGCCGGCCCGCCAGACGCTCCGCCCGCGCGTCGAGGTCGCCGTAGCTCACCGACTCCCCCTCGAACACCAGGGCCGGAGCCTGCGGCGTCCTCGCCACCCAGGCTTCGAACAGCCCGCTCAGCGTGGCGTCGGTGTCCTCCGGCCGCGGGCCGGCCCCTGACCACTCGCCCAGGATCTGGCGGCGCTCGTCTTCAGTCAGGAGGGGCAGGTCCGCCCAGCAACGGTCAGGGCCGGCTACCGCGCCCGCGAGGAGGGTGCGGAAGTGCTCCACCATGCGGGCCGCGGTGGCGGTGTCGAAGAGGTCGGCGTTGTGCTCCAGAGAGACGAGGAGACCGCCGCCGGAGGTCTCTTCCGCGAGGCGCAGGATCAGCTCGAACTGTGCCCGCCGCTCGGCCAGGGGGAGCGATTCGAGAACCAGACCTCCCAGCCCGATGCGGGCGCCGGCCTCTCCAAGAGCGAAAGCGGCGAGCCCGGGATCGTCCTGCGGCCGGCCGGCCTGCAGCACGAGCATGGCCTGGAAGAGCGGCGGGCGTGCCGGATCGCGCACCGGCCGGAGCCGCTCGGCGAGCAGGGCAAAGGGGAGATCGGCGCGCGCCAGGGCGGTCAGCACCGTCTCGCGGGCCCGCGCCAGGACATCGGTGAACGGCGGCTCGCCCGCGAGGTCGGCGCGCAGCACCACCGGATTGACGAAATAGCCGACGAGGCCCGCCAGCTCGGGAGCGCTCCGGCCCGCGGTGGGAGCCCCCACGGCCAGATCCTCCTGCCCGGTGTAGCGCCCGAGCTGGGCCTGGAACGCGGCGAGCAGCGCGGTGAAGAGCGTGGCCCCATGCCGGCTCGCGAGGACGCGGACGCCATCGGCCAGGGCCGGCGGCAGCACCGCGGCCTGGCCGGCGCCCCGCCATGTCTGGATGGGCGGTCGCGGCCGGTCGGTGGGCAAGTCCAGGTCCGGCAGGCCCGCCAGACGCTCCCGCCACCACTCAAGGAGCGCCTCGCCCCGCGCGCCGGCGAGGGCCTCCTCCTGCCAGTGGGTGAAGTCCAGGTAGGACAGCTGCAGAGCTGGGAGAGCCGCTGCCACTCCGCCGCTCTCCTCCAGGTAGAGCGCCGACAGCTCCCGCGCCGCCAACGCCAGCGACCAGAAATCGGCAACGAGGTGGTGCACCACGAAGAGCACCACCGGACCCTCGATCACCACCCGCAGGAGCGGCCCGCGCTCGAGGTCGAACGGCCGCCAAGCCTCGGCTTCCAAGGGAGACGACAATGTAGAAACGATGGACGGGATCTCGGCGAGCACCCGCTGCACCGGCTCGCCCTCGGGAGCCGGGAACACGGTCCGCAACGCCTCGTGG
>DASPJI010000754.1:0-7359 GCA_035628695.1 Thermoanaerobaculia bacterium
GCCGCCCGGGGTCGTCTCGCCCTGCGCGAAGCAGTGCGGGAACGAGGGGAGCTTGAGGTCGAAGACGGTGCCGCGCTCGGGATCCTTGGCTTCGATCTCGTCCACGGCTTCACCCTTCTCCGGGTCCGTGACGATCACGGCGTGGACACGGAACGGCTTGCCTTCGAGCAGGGCGCCGAGCTTCTCGCCCGGCAGCGTGGCGGCGATGATGTGGTGCACGGGGAACTCGCCGTGCCCCTCGCTCGGCGGCGCCCAGACCACCGCACCGTCCCGGTTGACGATCTTCGTGCGGAGCGGGTGCATGACCAGGCGGCGCAGGTCGAAGCCGACGCCCACCAGGGGGACCAGGTTCCCGGCCTGGAAGCTCCAGGCCTGGCCGCCGGTGACCGCCTGGCCGGCGACGTCCGCCCGCAGGATGATGTCGGCGCCGGTGAATTGGGTGACGGGCCCGCCCGCCTTGCGGATGGCGGCGGGTCCGGCGCCGGTCACCGCGTCGTCGGTGTCGATCAGGAACCAGTGGAACTGCTTGGCGGTCGCCGGCAGCAGGCCGAAGAGCTGCTGGGTGACGGCGATCTCACGCTGCGCCACGTCGCCGGTCACCTTGACCGAAGCCAGGTCGAGGTGGGCCGGCCGGCCCGCGTGCTCCTTCACCTTGTCCGGCCGGCGCTGGGCGCGGACGTTGCCAGGCAGGATGAGCCGGGGCGGGTCGATCTCGAGGCCGGGAACGAGCACCGCGGAGGCGCGGACGGCGTTGACCTCGGTGGCGTTGAGGGTGATGTTGTCGGACATGCCGTCGCTGTTGTTGTCCACCGGGCCGGGGTTCATGAGCGCGGTGTTGTTCGTCCGGTGCGGCAGCGACAGCGCGTGGCCGAGCTCGTGGCCGACGAGCTGGTCCATCGGGTCGGTCAGGATGAACTGCAGGGTGCTGTTGGGGAGGGTCCGGTTGGGCACGCTCGGGTGGAGATAGTGGTTGTCGACGACCGTGATCACACCTTCGTACGGGGGAATGCACAGGCCGGTGAACTGGCTCTCGACACAGCCGCCCCAGCCGATGGTGCCGACGTACTGCCCGTTGCCGTCATGGAAGACGCCCGCGTTCACCGCGGTGATGCCGATCCCGGAGCGGCCGAGGTTGTCCCAGGCGGTCTCGCAGGAGCTGAGCATCGCGTTGAACTCGGCGCCGAAGGTGTTGACATCCTCACCCCGCATGTCGCCCTGCACCCCAAAGTTGAGGTCCGGGTCGGGGATGATGGGGAAGTTGAGCTGCCCCCAGATGTCGTTGATGGCGGACCGGAAGGTGATCCCGGCCTGGTTGATGTAGATGTGGTCGGACGGCCGCTCGTGACGCCGCCAGATCAGGTCGTCGGTGGCGAAGTCTCCGGCGACGTTCGGGCTGACGTGGGCCGGCGTCCCCTGCACGATGCACCAGGACAGCGGCACGTGGTAGAAGTCCTGGCCTCCGGTCCAGCCGCCGGCGGCCCACGCCCCCGAGGCGGGGATCAGGGTGGCCGACATGATACCTAGGGCGACACTCCATGCTCTCACTCGCATCCACTCTCCTCCTAATTGGTAGGGCCCAGCAATGAGGAGGAGTTCTACAGGAATTTCATCGGTTCGGCTTCTTCCATATTGCTATTTTTGGCTCCGGCTCCCTTCTGTGACATCTCCGCCTCCCCACTGATCCGGGTCGTTCCGGCCGGTCCGGCTGGTGCTACATTCCAGGGAACGGAAGGAGGAGTGCCATGACGAGGTTCGATGTGCATCAGGGGGGCGGGACCGGGGGGAGCAAAGACAAGGACGCGGGGCCGATCACCCTGTTCGAGCGGCTGGCGGATCACCTGAGCTACACCGGCCGGGCCACCACGGTCTTCGGCGAGGCGATCGAGCGCGACGGGGTCACCGTGATCCCGGTGGCCAAGGCCAAGTGGGCGCTCGGCGGCGGTGGCGGACACCGGCGGCCTGGCAACCAGGAGGGGATGGGGGGCGGCGGTGCTGTCAACGTCGCGCCGGTGGGCTATATCGAGATCAGGAACGGGGAGTCGCGCTTCCGGCCCATCTGGGACCCGGTGACGACGTTCGCGGCGAGCGTGGCCGCCGGCGCCGCCCTGGTCTTCCTGCTGAGCCGCCTGCGCGGCAAGGACGAGGAGGAGTGAGAGCCGCGGCTGCGGTCCTCGTCGCAGTCGCGGCCGTATCAGTCCTCGCGGGGGCGTGCGCGGCGCCCGCGCCCCCGCCTCCCGTGCCGCTCCGCGGCGAGGCCGCCGACCTCTCCCGGCTGGCCGGGGAGTGGAACGGCGAGTACACCAGCGCCTCCAGCGGCCGGAGCGGCTCGATCCGGATGACCCTCGAAGCGGCCACTCCCGAGATGGCCTTCGGCGACGTCCTCATGTTCCCCGCTCGCCCCGAGGAGCGGCCCGAGGCGGTCAACCCCGAGCGGGGCGACGCCGGGCCCCAGGCGCTCGCGATCCGCTTCGTCTCCGTGACCGGCGACTCGGTGAGCGGCACCCTTGAGCCCTACCGTGACCCCGCCTGCGCCTGCGTCGTCTCCACCACCTTCAGCGGCCGCGTTCGCGGAGACGTCATCGAGGGCACCTTCGTCTCTCATGGTGGCGCCGGGTATCTGCCGAACGAAGGACGGTGGCGGGTGGACCGGAAGAAGTAGGCCTCCCGGTGAGGGGTTGACGGCCCGCCCTCCGTTTCCTATCCTGGAGACGTTAGTGAGTCCTCACTAACGTTGAATCGGGAGGGTAGGAGATGGACGATGGCGCGCCGAGCTCACGGCGGGACGAGATCCTGGAGCAGGCGTTCGAGCTGGTCCGGGAGGCGGGGCTCACCGGGCTCACCATGAAGAAGGTGGCCAAGCGGGTGGGCGTCACCGAGCCCGCCCTCTACCGGCACTTCCCGACCAAGCAGGCGATCCTTGTCGGCATCGCCAAGCGGCTCGCCGAGAAGCTCCTCGGACCGATCCGCGCCATCGCCGCCGAGGAGGAGACTCCCCCCGAGCAGCGGGTCGAGCGCATCCTCACCCATCACTTCAAGCTGGTGATGGAGACCAACGGCCTGCCCTTCCTCCTGATGGCCGAGGCTTCGGTCTCCGGCGACCAGGACGTGGCCGACACCCTGGGCGGGGCAATGCTGAGCTACCAGCAGATCATGGTCGGGATTCTGGAGACGATGCCCCGCACGCCCGGCATGCCGGAGCCGCGGCACATGCTTCCCATGCTGGTGGGCGTCATCGCCGCGGTGGCCATCCAGCGCCGCGCCCTGCCGTGCCTGCCCGTCGACCCGATCGCGGTGCTCGAGCTGATCCCCTACCTGGTGCGGCGGCTCACCAGTCCCGAACCGGGGGAGGAACCCGCATGAGATCCCTGGTATCCCTGACGCTGGTGGTCCTGACGCTGGTTCTCCCGGCTGGCGCCACGGCCCAAGAGACGGCGCAGGAGCCGGCACGCCTCACCCTGGCCGAAGCCGTGGAGCGTGCCCTCGCCCGCTATCCCGGGGTGGGCGCCGCCCGCGCCCGCCAGGAGCAGGCGCGCGAGGCGATCACCGAGGCCAAGGCGTCCCGCCGTCCCGCCGGGCGGCTCAACGCGACCGGTACGCAATACGAGGAGCCGATGGTGGTCACCCCCATCCACGGCTTCGGGCCCGGCCTCTTCCCCGAGTTCGACACCACGGTCTTCCAGGGGACTCTCACGGTGAGCTACACCCTCTGGGACGGCGGCGCCACCGAGGCGCGGATCCGCTCGGCGGGCGAGCAGGCCGGGGTGGCGGGGGCGGCGCTGGGCGCGGCCGAGCAGGCCCTGGCGCGTCGCGTCGCCGCCTCCTATCTCACGGCCCAGGGGCAGAGCCAGGTGCTCGCCGCCCACGACCGGCGGCTCGCGGCGCTCCAGGGGGAGCTCTCCCGCGCCCGGCAGCGCTTCGACGCCGGCAAGGCCGCGCAGGTGGAGGTGATCCGCGCCGAGGCCGCCGTCGCCGCCGCCGAGGCGCAGCGGGTGGCGCTCGCCGCCGCGGTGGGCAACGCCGAGCGCGACCTCGCCCGCCTGCTCGACGCGCCGCTCGACGAGGTGCGCGCCGGCCGCCTGGCCCCGGTGACCCTGGCCGGTCCCGCGCTGCCGCCGCGCGAGGCGCTGGTGGCGGACGGGCTCGCGGTCAGCCCGGCGGTGGAGCAGGCGCGCCGCCAGGTGGAGGCCTCGCGGGCGGCCGAGGCGCTGGCCCGGAGCGCCTACCGGCCGACGCTGCGGGCGGTGGGCAATTACAACGAGTGGGCCTCGTCCGAGGGGGACTTCACCGGCGAGTGGAACGCCGGCTTCCAGTTCGCGGTCCCCCTCTTCGACTTCGGCGTCACCCGCAGCCGGGTGGCGCAGTCCGCGGCCGCCACCCGCGCCGCCGCCGAGCAGCTCCGCCTCGCCGAGCTGCAGGTGCGCGAGGAGGTGGACCGCGCCGCCGCCGACACCGAGCAGGCGCTGGCCCAGGTGGCGAGCCTGGAGAAGGCGGTGGAGCGTTTCGCCGAGGTGGTGCGGGTCCAGAAGCTCCTCCTGGACACCGGCGCCGGCACCCAGATCGACTACCTCAACGCCGAGGCCGAGCTGCTGGCCGCCCGGGCCAGCCTCGCCACGGCGGAGAACGCCGCGGCGTTGGCGCGCATGGACCTGGCGCGCGCCACCGGCCGGCTCGGCCCCGAGTGGCTGCGCCAAAACCTGCGGCAGACGGAGACCACCCCATGAGCCCCAAGAAGGTCGTCCCCCCGATTCTCCTGCTGGGTGCCATCGGCGCCGGCATCTGGTGGTACACCACGTCCCGGACCGCCGAGGCCGAGGACGGCCTCGCCGCCTCCGGCACCGTCGAAGCCACCGAGGCCCAGCTCGGCTTCCAGGTGCCCGGGCAGATCTCGGCCCTCGACGTGCGCGAGGGGGACCGGGTGCGCGCCGGGCAGGTGCTGGCGCGGCTCGATCCGGTGGAGGCCGAGGCCCGGCGGGCCCAGGTGGCCGCCCAGGTGGCCGGCGCCCGCGCCCAGCTCGCCGAGCTCGAGGCCGGCTCCCGCCGCGAGGAGGTCGCCCAGGCCCGCGCCGCCCTCGACGTCGCCCAGGACCGGGAGGCCGACGCCCGCCGCGACCTGGAGCGCAACCGCATGCTGTTCGACGGCGGCGCCATCCCCCGGGAGGCGCTGGACAAGTCGCGCCTGGCGGTGGAGGTCGCCGGCAGCCAGCGCACCCAGGCGGCCGAGCAGCTCCGCCTGGTCCAGGCCGGCCCGCGCCGCGAGCGCGTCGACGCCGCCCGCGCCCAGCTCGCCCAGGCCGAGGCCGCCCTGCGCGCCTCCGAGGCGTCGCTAGAAAACCTCACCCTGACCGCCCCGTTCGACGGCGTGGTCACCGTCCGCCACCGCGAGCCGGGCGAGATCGTGGTCGCCGGCGCGCCGGTGCTCACCCTGATGGACCCGGGCAGCCGCTGGGTGCGCATCTATATCAAGGAAGACCGCCTCGGCGAGGTCCGCATCGGCGCCCCGGCCGCCATCCGCTCGGACACCTTCCCGGACAAGCGCTATCAAGGCCAGGTCTCCTTCATCGCCTCCGAAGCGGAGTTCACCCCGAAGAGCGTCCAGACCACCGAGGAGCGGGTGCGCCTCGTCTATGAGGTCAAGGTCCGCGTCACCGGCGATCCCGCGAACGAGCTCAAGCCCGGGCTGCCGGCCGATGTGACGCTGGAGACGGCGAAGGGCAGGGAGGGGTGATGCCCGATCCCATGATCCGCGCCGAGGGGCTGACCCGCCGCTTCGGCGAGCTGACGGCGGTGGACGGCCTGTCGTTCGAGGTCCGGCCGGGCGAGCTGTTCGGCCTGGTGGGGCCCGACGGCGCGGGCAAGACGACGACGCTCCGCATGCTCGCCGGCGTCCTCCGTCCCACCTCCGGCGACGCCCTGGTGGCCGGGGTCAGCATGGCCCGCCACCCGGAGAGCGCCAAGCCGCGCATCGCCTACATGTCGCAGCGCTTCGGGCTCTACACGGACCTCACCGTGCAGGAGAACCTGGCCTTCTATGCCGACCTCCACCGGGTGCCGCGCGCCGAGCGGGCGGCCCGCTTCGAGCGCCTCTATCGCTTCTCGAACCTGGGCCCGTTCAAGGACCGCCTGGCGGGGAAGCTCTCCGGCGGGATGAAGCAGAAGCTCGGCCTCTCGTGCGCCCTGATCCACCAGCCGGAGATCCTCCTGCTCGACGAGCCCACCTTCGGCGTCGATCCCATCTCGCGGCGCGACCTCTGGCGCATCGTCCACGAGCGGGTGGGGCAGGGGACCACGGCGGTCGTCAGCACCGCCTACATGGACGAGGCCGAGCGCTTCGACCGCCTCGTGCTGCTCCACCGCGGGCGCGTCCTGGCGGTGGACACACCCGAGTCCCTCCAGCGCGGCTACGCCGGGGAGGTGCTGGAGATCCCGGTGGACCGCCCGCGGGAGGCGCTGGAGACGGTGCGGCACCATCCGGCGGCGCGCCGGGCGGCGCTCTTCGGCGAGCACCTCCATCTCACGGTGGACGATGCCGCGACGGCCGGGCCGGCGCTCTCGGGCGCCCTGAGCCAGGCCGGCTTCCGGCCCGGCGAGGCGCGGCGCATCCTTCCCTCCCTCGAAGACGTCTTCATCGAGCGGATCGCCAGCGCGGACGAGCAGGAGGCCGCGGCGTGAGCGCTCCCGGAGACGACCGGGCGGTCGAGGTGGAGGACCTGACCCGCGTCTATGGCCAATTCGTGGCCGTGGACCGGGTCACCTTCTCCGTGCGCCGCCAGGAGGTCTTCGGCTTCCTCGGCCCCAACGGCGCGGGCAAGACGACGACCATCCGCATGCTGGCCACCCTGATCAAGCCCGACGCCGGCACCGCTCGGGTCCTGGGGCACGACATCGTGACCGAGAGCGACGCGGTCCGCGCCGGCGTGAGCCTCACCGGCCAGCTCGCCTCGGTCGACGAGGACCTCACCGGCCGGGAGAACCTCGTCCTCATCGGCCGGCTGCTGGGCCTGGGCCGAGCGGCCGCGAAGGACCGTGCGACCGAGCTGCTCGACGCCTTCGGGCTGGCCGAGGCCGCCGGCAAGCTCGTGAAGCACTACTCCGGCGGGATGCGCCGCCGGCTCGACATCGCCGCGAGCATCGTCGTGACCCCGCGCGTGATGTTCCTCGACGAGCCCACTACCGGGCTCGACCCCCGCTCGCGCGGCCAGGTCTGGGAGATCATCCGCGCGCTCGTGGCCGAGGGCACCCCCGCCCAGCTCAAGGCGTCGGTCGGGAGCGGCAGCCTGCGCATCCGGCTGATCAACCCGGAGCAGCGCGGCGAGGCCGAGCAGATCCTCGCGCGCGAGTTCGGCACGGTGCATCTCGAGG
>DASPJI010000755.1:0-6377 GCA_035628695.1 Thermoanaerobaculia bacterium
GACCGGACCGTCATCGCCATCCCCCTCCTCGACGAGTTCCGGGCGGAGAGGGACGCGGCGGAGGCCGCCCGCAAGAAGCGGCGCCGGGCTCCCGAGGCCAGGCTCTACGACGTCATCATCGACCTCAACCTGGACTACCCCGGCGGCCGCGAGGAGGCCAAGAAGACCGTCCGGGACTGGATCCAGAAGGCGATCGACGGCGTGGGCACCCGCCCAGGCCAGGGCGTCCACCAGGTGAAGAGCGAGATCACCAATCAATATCTGTTCGCCCGGCTCGAGCGGCGGGTCGTCGAGGAGCTGGTCCGGATCAACCATGGCGAAGGCCAGCCGGAGAAGGCCCCCAGGCGCGCCCTGTTCCGCGTCTGGCCGGACTTCAAGGTCGGCCCGCTGCTCACCAGGTCGCTGGCTACGGTCAAGGCCGACGCGGCGCGGGTCTCCTTCTCGGCCCAGGGCAAGGACATCCTCTGGGCGGTCCTCGACTCGGGGATCCAGAAGGAGCACCCGCACTTCCAGAAGCACGGCAACCTCGACCTGCCCGCCCCCTTGAAGCACCGCGACTTCACCGCGCTCGACGAGAGCTCCGAGCAGCCGCTGGTCGACCGCTTCGGTCACGGCACGCACGTCGCCGGCATCGTGGCGGGCGAGCTCACCGGCCAGGTGCGCACGGTCACCCGCCACCGGGACGAGCAGGGGGAGGTCTCCTACCAGACCTCCGAGCTCGACGCCATCTCCGGCGTCGCCCCGCTGTGCAAGCTGCTCAGCCTCAAGGTACTGGACGACGACGGCAACGGCCTGGCGAGCAACCTCATCGCGGCCATCGCCCTGATCCAGGAGGCGAACGGCCACGGCCGGCGGATCGTCGTCCACGGGGTCAACATGAGCGTCGGCTACGATTTCGAGCCGGAGTGGTTCGCCTGCGGCCAGAGCCCGCTGTGCGTCGAGGTGGACCGCCTGGTCCGCTCCGGCGTGGCAGTGGTGGTGGCGGCGGGCAACACCGGCTACGGCTTCGCCCAGAGCGCGTTCCGCGGCACCGTGGCCGCCGGCATGAACCTGACGATCAATGATCCGGGCAACGCCGAGCTGGCGATCACCGTGGGCTCGACCCACCGCGATTCGCCTCACATTTATGGCGTCTCGTATTTCTCTTCGAAAGGCCCCACCGGCGACGGGCGCGCCAAGCCCGACCTGGTGGCTCCCGGCGAGAAGATCGTCTCCTGCGCCGCCGGCAAGCCGCGCGAGGAGCTGCGGGAGAAGGCCGCCGACTGCGATTATCGGGAGGAGAGCGGCACCAGCATGGCGGCCCCCCACGTCTCGGGCGCCATCGCCGCCTTCCTTTCCATCCGCCGCGAGTTCATCGGCCAGCCGGAGAAGGTCAAGGCGATCTTCATGGCGTCGGCCACCGACTTGAACCGCGAAAGGTATTTCCAGGGGCGCGGCCTCGTCGACCTGATGCGCGCGATCCAATCCGTCTGACACGCCGGAGGAAACCATGGCAGCCATCTCGGGCTTTCCCTACTTCGAAATCGAGTTCGACAAGAAGGGCGCGGCGCACGATCCAGCCCAGCGGCAGGCGCTGCTGGACTTCGTCGCCAAGGGCAAGGATCAGGTCACCGACCTGCTGGTCCTCTCCCACGGCTGGAACAACGACATGGCGGACGCGCGGGACCTCTACCGGAGGCTCCTCGCCCGGCTGCGCGACGGAATCGACGGCGGCAAGGTGGCCGGGGTGAAGGAAAGGAAATTCGCCATCTGCGCGGTCCTCTGGCCGTCGAAGAAATTCACCGACAAGGAGCTGATCCCGAGCGGCGCCGCGAGCGCCGGCGGCGTCGTCTCCACCCAGGCGCTCCAGGAGGAGATCGATCGCGTCAAGGACGCCTTCGACAGCCCCACGGCCGCCGCCGATCTCGACAGGGCGCGGGCGCTGGTGTCGAAGCTGGAGGACAGCAAGGCGGCCCGCGACGAGTTCGCGCAGATCCTGCGCTCCGTCCTGTCCGCGGGGACCGGCAACTCGAACGACGAGGAGACCCCCTCCGCTTTCTTCACATTGCCCGGCAACGAGATCATCCAGCGGCTGAGCAAACCGCTCCCCCTGGCCCCGGGGGAACCTGGAGGCGGAGCGGCCGGCGGTGTGAGCGGTGGCACGGGCGGCCCCGCAGGTGGTGCGGCGGCCCTCGGAATCTTTTCCGGCATCAAGGGCGGGGCGATGAAGCTGCTCAACCTGACCACCTATTATCAGATGAAGGAGCGGGCCGGGCTGGTGGGTAGCAAAGGGGTGAATCCGATCCTGCGCGAGGTGGAGACGAAGCGGCCGGACTTGAAGCTGCATCTGATCGGTCACAGCTTCGGCGGCCGGCTGGTGACCGCGGCCGTGCTCGGCCCGGATGGCGCCACGCCGATCAAGCCGGAAACGCTGACCCTGCTCCAGGCCGCCTTCTCCCACTACGGCTTTTCGCAAGGGTACGAGCCGGGCAAGGACGGGTTCTTCCGCAAGGTGGTGAGCGAGAAGCGGGTCGCCGGGCCGGTGCTCGCCACCTGCACCCACAACGACAAGGCGGTGGGCAAGGCCTATCCGATCGCGTCGCAGATCGCCGGCCAGGTCGCCGCCGCGCTGGGCGACAAGAACAGCCGCTGGGGCGGCATCGGCGCCAACGGCGCGCAGAAGACGCCCGAGTCCGTGGATGGCAAGCTCCTGCCGGCGGGCGGCGCCTACTCGTTCACCGCCGGCAAGGTTCACAACCTCAACGCCGACAGCTTCATCAAGGATCACTCGGACATCGCCAGGGACGAGGTGGCCCACGCCGTGCTGACGGCGGTCGCGGCGACGTAGCCGGGCTACCCCGTGTAGGAGTCGTCCTGCTCGATCTTGGAGAGCACCCAGTCGAAGCGGCCGGTGGTGATCTTGGCGCCGCAGTGCTCGCATTCGCCGGCCATGTTGATGTCGAGCGGAGCGCCGCAGTTGGGGCAGGAGCGCTCGGTGCGGGGCGCGCCCTTGACCCCGGCGCCGCGGATCAGCGTCCAGTACTCGGAGTAGAAGCGGTCCGCCCGCGGGTTGCCGGACACCACGTCCCCCGTCCCCTGGCGCACGGTGTAGTCGCGGCCCGCCCCCCAGATCCGGAAGGTCAGAGCGTCGTAGTAGCGGTCGCGGACCACCTTGACCGGCGTCGACTCCATCAGCCGCATGTTCTCCAGGACGTTGCGGAGGCCCTGCTTCTGGTAGGCGCTGGTCCAGTAGAGGAGGTAATCGAACAGGTTGTCCGACACATAGGGGCGTGCGCCGCCGAGGTCGAGACGGGTCCAGGCGGCGTTGAGCTCGTTGTAGATGAGCTGCAGCCGCGCCACCAGCGCTTCGTCGGTGGCCGCGGGGTCGTCGCGCAGCAGCTCCGCCCGGCGCGCCGGCAGGTCGGCATGGAAGACCGTCGGCCAGTTGGTGCCCACCTCCTGCACCGTCGTGGTCAGCGCCGGCGGCCGCTCCTCGAGGCTCAGCAGGTCGATCGACTCGACGCTCCAGTCGAAACGGCCGCCGGAGACCACCTCGCCGCAGTAGGAGCAGCGGTCGCCCCCCGGCCGGTCCGACGCCTCGAAGGGGGCGCCGCAGTTGGGGCAGTGGAAGGTGCGCACGTCCTGCGGCGGCTTGGTGCGCGCCGCGGCGGACCGCACCAGCCGCCAGCGCTCCCGGGCGTACTGGGTCTGCTCCGCCCCGGCCATGCCCAGGGTCATGTTGGACTCGATCTCCAGCACCACGGCGACCCGCGCGTCCGGAATCCCAGCCTGGGGCAACGACAGGTCCACCACCCGCAGGGCGCCGACGACCACGCCCTGGACCGGCGCGCCGACCGGGCGGCGCTGCTCGATCCGCTGCCGGGCCGCCTCGCTCAGGTAGGGGGCCAAGGCGTCGAGGTCCCGCCGGCTGGCGTGGGCCTGGTAGGCGCGGGCATAGAGCGCGTAGGCGAAGTCCTCGAAGAGGACGACGGAGAAGTCCGGGTCCAGCTTGCGGATCGCCTCCAGGTCCAGCGACCGCGGACGGGCCGCCGGCCCCGCCGGCGGGTGGGCGTGCGACGGCGCGGCATCCCAATTCTGGGGCCCCGCCTTGGCCTTCTTCTTCCGCTTGAAGTGCAGGTAGAGAAGGACGGCGATGGTGATCGGGATGCCGATGTGCGGGTAGGCGATACAGAACTCGATCCACAACCGCAGCAACAGCCAGACGAACCCCGAGTCGCCGTCCCCCCCGCCGCCTCCGCCGCTGTCGCCACCGCCGGAATAGCCCTCGCCGCCACCCGGACGGGCGACGGCGAGCCCCGGCACCAGGACCGCCAGCGCCGCGAGGATCAGCCCGAACGCCAGCAGCCCGCGGCGCGGCCGGCTCACTCGCACACCTCGTTGGCCAGCTCGTCGACGTCCCCCGCCTGCCGCGCCAGGACGGGCGACAGGAGCGCCGCGAGACCCTGGACCTTGCCCGCCACGGCGATGCCGTCCTCGCCGCGCCGCACCGCCTCCTGGATCTCGGCCACCGCGCGCCGCCAGGCTTCGGTGCCGGCGAGCGTCTCGACGCCGAGGTCCACCACCAGCTCCGCCTCCCGCTCGAGGATCGAGATGTAGAGGAGGAGCCCGGTCCGCCCCGTGGTGCCGTGGACCCGCTTCTCGACGAACAGCGACCGCGCCGCGATCTCGACCCGCCGCCGCCGCTCGGCACGGCGGGTGAGCAGCCGGCAGAGGACCGGCGAGCGCGAGGTCAGGAAGCCGGCGAGGAGCCCCAGGAGGAGGGGGTCCACCACGAACCAGACCAGGTCGAACGGCCAGGGGGAGAAGAGGAGGACCACCAACGTGGCCACGGCCACGAGGACGCCGCCGAGGAGGGCGGCGTGCAGGTACGACCCGGAATGGTCGCGGACCGCCACTACCAGCTCGGCGCTGCTCCCGGCCTCCACCGCCTCGACGGCACCGGTGAAGGCCCGCTTCGCCTCGTCATTGAGAAAGGGTCTGGCCATGGTCGCGAGGGGGTGGCAAAGGCGCCGACAGTGTATCCCAAGCGAGCAGGCCAGCCCTCCCCGATCCTACTGAGCCCCCGGCGAGCCCTTGGCCACCACTCCCGGCGGTGCCCCCTTCCCCGGGAGCTGGCCGGCGATGGCGCCGACGCCCTCCTGCGGCTTGGCGAGGGTGGCGAGGTCCGCCCGCTGGCGGCGCTCCTCCACGGGGTCGATACCCATGCGGCGGTCCCGGTTCTGCACCATGTCGGGCCGCGCCTCGCCGTCGCGGTTGAACGACCAGGCCAGGTGCGCCTCGCCCAGGGGCAGCTTGTCCCCCGGCATCTCCGGCGTGCCGCTCATCCAGACGTGCCAGGTCTTGCCGTAGCTGTTCATCTTGGAGCGCATCAGCTCCTTCTCGGCGACGTCCGGCAGCCCGGGGGCCACGAGCTGGCCGGAGAGGATCTCGTAGTTGTGGGGGTGCCAGTACTTCCTCTCGTCCGCCGGCAGCGACTCGAAGACCCGCTCCGAGATGATGTATTCGATGCCGTTCAGGTTGGCGGCGTCGGTGTTGCCGTCGAACAGGGCGCACTGGGCGAAGTCCTCGTTGACCTGTCGGCAGTAGTGGTGGGCCTCCATCTGGTGGGACGGATCGTCCTTCATCGGATGGAAACCGGCGATGTAGACGTCCAGCTTCTGGACCGGCGCGGTGTCCTGGAGCACCTTGGAGCCGGCCTTGAGGGTATCCGTCCTGGCGCTGGTGGGGGCGCCGGCGGGCTCGGCCCCGGGCTCCCGGTTTTCCCCGCCGCAAGCGAGGAGGAGGAAGAGAGCCGGAGCGGTCAGGAGGGTAAGCAGGGGGTGTTTCGGCACGAAGGGCCTCCTTTCCAGAACTCCTCTCCATCTGCAAGGCGTATTCCGGAGTGTCTCGGCATACAATTGCGCGCGCCGGCACCCTGGCAGCCGTGCCGAGGAGATCCGAATGACGAGTCGACGGAACAAAAGCACGTCCATGGCGATCCCGCTGTCTGCACGTGAGGTGCGCCGGATCGTGCTCTCTTTTCCCGGAATCGAGGAAGGAACGACCTACGGTACGCCGTCGTTCCGGGTGAAGGGGAGGTTCCTGGCCCGGATCGACGAGAAGGAGGAGGCGCTCATCCTCAAGGTGGACTTCGACCGCCGCGACGCCCTGCTGGAGGAGGATCCGGAGACTTTCTACATCACGGACCACTACGTCGGCTATCCGATGGTCCTCATCCGGCTCGCCACCGTCCAGCCCCGGACCCTGCGCGGGCTGATCGAGGACGAGTGGCGGCGGCTCTCCTCCCACCGCACGGTCGCCGCGTACGACAAGCACATGAGCGAGATCCGCCGCCGCTGACGTCCTTCCGGTCTCCGCGCATACAATCCCCCCGCGCT
>DASPJI010000756.1:0-12098 GCA_035628695.1 Thermoanaerobaculia bacterium
CGGGGATCACCTTCACCGCAGAGAGCGGCGGCGGCTCGAACAGCATCTCCCTGGCCAGCGGCTCGGGTACCGACCTCAACAACCTGGTGCTCGAGGTGCGGGCCAACAGCGTGCAGGACCTCTACGGCGTGGCGTTCGACCTGCAGTACCCGACGACGGTGCTGCGTTACGACAGCGCCACCGCCGGTTTCCTCAATGAAGGCGCGGCGCAGACCTCGCTGAACCTGGTGGAGGCGTCCCCGGGGACCCTGGTGGTGGGCTACACCCGCCTGGGACCGGTGGGCGGCGCCACAGGCTCCGGCGTGCTGCTGACCCTGCGTTTCTCCGCCGTCGCAGCCGGCAGCGGCAACTTCGCCTTCGCCCAGAGCTCGGCCTTCAACCCGCGCGGCGATTCCAGCGCCGTCACCTGGTCGGCCGGCAGCGTCCAGGTCGTCCGCTGAGCCCCAGCCTCGATCCGACATGCCCGAACTGGCCCTCTACAACACCCTTGGGCGCAAGCTCTCCCCATTCGCCCCCCTGGTCCCACGCGAGGCCAGGATGTACGTCTGCGGCCCCACGGTCTACAACGAGGTGCACATCGGCAACCTCCGCACCTTTCTGGTCGGGGACCTGCTGCGCCGGACCCTCGCCTACCTGGGCTACCGCGTGACGCAGGTGATGAACCTGACGGACGTGGACGACAAGACGATCCGGGGGGCCGCCGCGGCCGGCGTCTCGCTCTCCGAGTACACCGCGCCGTTCGTCCAGACCTTCCTGCGCGACCTGGACACCCTCCACCTGGAGCGCCCCGAGCACTTCCCCAAGGCCACCGAGCACGTGCCGGAGATGATCGCCATGATCCAGCGCCTGGTGGACGAGGGCTACGCCTACGAGAGCGAGGGCTCGGTCTTCTTCGCCATCGCCAAGGACCCCGACTACGGGCGGCTCTCGGGCTTCGACCTGAGCCAGGCGCGCCAGGGGGAGCGGGTGGCGTCGGACGAGTACGGCAAGGAGGACGTGCGGGACTTCGTGCTGTGGAAGGCGGTCAAGCCCGGCGAGCCGGCGTGGGACTCCCCCTGGGGGCCCGGCCGGCCCGGCTGGCACATCGAGTGCTCCGCCATGAGCCTCAAGTACCTGGGCGAGACCTTCGACCTCCACTGTGGCGGCGTCGACCTGATCTTCCCGCACCACGAGAACGAGATCGCGCAAAGCGAGTCGGCCACCGGCCACCCCTTCGTGCGCTACTGGGTCCACTCGGAGCACCTGATCGTCGACGGCCAGAAGATGTCGAAGTCGCTCGGCAATCAGTACACGCTCCCGGAGCTGATCTCCCGGGGCTACGCGCCGCGGGCGATCCGCTACCTTTTCCTGTCGGTCCACTACCGGCAGAAGCTGAACTTCACCTTCGACTCCCTCGAGGGGGCGGCGGGGGCGCTGCGGCGGGTCGACGAGATGCGCTTCCGGCTTTCCCACTCGGTGGAGAAGGGGGATCCGGACCCGGGGACCGCCGAGTCCGCCGAGCGCCTGCGCCGCGACTTCGCCGCCGCGGTCGCCGACGACCTCAACTTCGCCGGCGCGCTGGCCGCGGTCTTCAACTTCGTCCGCGAGATCAACGTCGCCATCGAAGCCGGCCGGATCGGCACGGGCGACCGAGAGCGAATCCTCGCGGCGCTGGCGGACGTGGACCGGGTGCTGGGGGTGCTCGATCCGGCGGAGTGGCCGGCGCAGGCTGACGGCGAGAACGACGACGCGGAGATCGACCGCTTGGTGCAGGAGCGCAACGACGCCCGCAAGCGCCGCGACTTCAAGGAGTCCGACCGCCTCCGCGACAAGCTGGCCGCCCGCGGCATCGTGCTGGAGGACACCCCGCAGGGCACGCGCTGGAAGCGGCGGTGAGCGGAGCGCCGGGGGGAGGCTTCCGGCAGCAGCCCCACAACCGCGCCCGCGGCCGGGTGGGGGAGGACGACGCGGTCCGCTGGCTTGAGTCCCAGGGCTACCGGGTGGTCGAGCGCAACGTCACCAACCACGGCGGCGAGATCGACTTGGTGGCGCGGGAGGGTGAGACCCTCTGCTTCGTCGAGGTCAAGGCCCGGGCCAGCCGGTCCTACGGCCCGGCCATCGCCGCCGTCGACGGCCGCAAGCAGCGCCGGATCTCCCGCGCCGCCTCCCTCTACATCGCCATCCGGGGCCTCCACCGCCTCCCCGCCCGCTTCGACGTCCTCGGCCTGGACTGGACCGGCTCGGGGTGGCGCTACACCCTGGTCCGCAACGCCTTCCCCTACACCCCCTGAGGCCCTCGTTGCCGCTCCGCGGCAACGGGGGAATACGAGATCCCAGAAAGGGGGTTGACAGGCCACAGGAGCATGGCTATTCTTTGCCGGCTCGTGAGCGAGCGGGAATAGCTCAGTGGTAGAGCACAACCTTGCCAAGGTTGGGGTCGCGGGTTCAAATCCCGTTTCCCGCTCCAAAATTCAAGCTACAATCGAAAGGGCCGCTTCCGCGGCCCTTCCGTTCAAGAGCGGTTCATTCAAGGCGACGTAGCCAAGTGGTAAGGCGAGGGTCTGCAAAACCCTTATTCATCGGTTCGAATCCGATCGTCGCCTCCAACATCTTCCCCCCTCTCACTCCTGTTTCCACTCCGGCAGCCGGCCCGGCGTCCAGGGCGCTCCCGCGGCTTCCACCCGCGCCTCGAGGCTCTCCAGGTCTGTCCTGACCTTCCCCAGATCCGCCAGCACCGACTCGAAATCCTCCGCGGCGATGCGGTAGGCCTCCTGGCTGGTCGCCGTCGCGGCCGAGCTGGTCGACCAGTGGCTGTCCACGACGGCGCCGATCCGGTCGAGGATCGACGGAGGGACGGGCTCGTTGAGGCGGCGCAGCACCTCGTCACCCGACAGCTCCAGCTTGGCGGCCCGCAGGCGGCCGGAGAGGCCCAGCAGCTGCTCGGCGAGCCCCGCTACCGGGGCCGGCGTGTCGCGTAGCGCCACCCGCAGGTGCTCGATCCGGTCCTCCATCTCATCGACAGCCCGCTCCGCCCCCTGGGCGGCGCGCTGCAGGCTGGCGACCTTGCGCACGAACTCCTGGAGCGCGGCGCGGTCTCCGGTGGACAGGGGACCAGTCACCGGTGGCCGGACCTCGAAGGCCTGGGGCTCGCCCAGGGGCGTCTCCCGGCCGTCCACGCTCTTCGCCAGAGCCACGCGGTAGGTCCCCGGCGCCACCAGCGGGCCGGCGGGGATGGGGATATAGGGGTCCGCCGGGTCCACGGTGGGCGGCGTCAGGTCGGCGGGGTCGGCGGGCGGCCAGCGCAGGTCCCAGGCGACGCGTTGGACGCCCGCGGTGGTGGGCGCGGTCAGGCGGCGGACCACCTGGCCGGACTCGTCGGTGATGGTGAACACCAGCGCCGGCGCCACCTCGGCGGCCTCGGCCCGCATCTCGTCGAGCGTCGGGATGGCCACCGTGCCCCCCTCCTTCCCGGTCTCCTTCTCCTTCGCCTGCCGGGCCTTGCGGCGGGTCTGGATCTCCTCCTTCAGGTGATAGGTGAAGACGGCGCCGAAGGGCGGGTTCGGCGCGGTGTAGAGGGAGTCCCCCTGGAAGGACTTGCCGCGGTAGCCCAGGGGGGACGACGGGCTGTAGAGCCAGGCCGTCCGCACCGGGAAGAGCGCCGCCTCCCGCTCCAGCGCCTCGGGCGTGCCGTGGCGCAGGGGCGTGTAGTCGTCCAGGATGTAGATGCCGCGTCCGAAGGTCCCCACCACCAGGTCCTTCTCCCGTCGCTGGATCGCCAGGTCCCGCACCTGGATGGTGGGCAGGCCGCCGCGCAGGCGCACCCACCGCTTCCCTCCATCCCGGGTGAAGAAGAGGCCGAACTCCGTGCCGGCGAAGAGAAGACCCGGAGCGTCGGGGTCCTCGACCAGGGCGTAGACCGTCCCCCGCTCGGGCAGGTCGCCGGCGATGGAGGTCCAGGTGCGCCCGCGGTCGGTGCTGCGCAGCACGTAGGGCTTGAAGTCGCCCATCTTGTGATGGTCGAAGGCGGCGTAGACCGTGCCGTCGTCGTGGAAGGAGGCGTTGAGGCGGCTGACATAGGCGTTCTCGGGCACGCCCGGGAAGCGCTCGACGCGGCGCCAGCTCCGGCCGGCGTCCTCCGACACCTGGATCAGGCCGTCGTCGGTGCCCACGTAGAGGAGCCCCTCCACGCGGGGGGACTCGTCCAGCGCCACGATGTTGCCGTAGAACGAGGTCGACGCGTGGCGTGCCACGGCGTTGACCGACCAGATCTTGCCCATGACCGGCAGCTTGTTGCGGTCGATCTGGCGGGTGAGGTCCTCGGAGACCGCCCGCCAGCTCTGCCCCCGGTCATCGGTGCGGAACACGCGGTTGGCGCCGAAGTAGAGGCGTGTCGGGCTGTGCGGGCTCACCAGCAGCGGCGAGTCCCAGTTCCAGCGCAGCGGCGGCTCCCCCTTGCCGGTCTGCGGCTGGATGGTCACGTCCTCGCCGGTGCGCCGGTCGAAGCGGCGGAGGTAGCCGTGCTGCGCCATCGAGTAGACGATGTTCGGGTCGGTGGGGTCGACCCGCGGCTGGAAGCCGTCGCCGGTGCCGAAGACCTCCCACTCGCGGTTGGTGACGCCGTGGGTGGTAAGGGTGCGCGAGGGGCCGCCGAGGGAGAAGCTGTCCTGGGTACCGCCGTAGACCCGGTAGATGGGGGAGGAGTCGTCGACGGCGACCCTGTAGAACTGGGTGACCGGCAGGTTGGCCGACCAGTCCCAGCTCGCGCCGGCGTCGAAGCTCTCGTAGAGGCCGCCGTCGCCCCCCACCAGGTAGTGCTCGGTGTTGCGCGGATCGACCCAGATCACGTGGTTGTCGACGTGCTTCGAGGTCTCGCCCAGACGCCTGAAGCTCTTGCCGCCGTCGTCGCTCACCATGAGGAAGACGTCCATGGAGTAGATCCGCTCGGGATCGGCCGGGTCGACGGTGATCTGCTGGTAGTACATGGGGCCGCCCGGGGTGTAGCTGCCGCGCTTCTCCCAGGTGAGGCCGCGGTCGGCCGACCGGAAGAAGCCGCTGGCGCCGTTGGCCGCCTCGACGACGGCGTAGACGGTGCCCGGCCGGGTCGGGGCCACGGCGAGGCCGATCCGCCCGATGTCCTCGCGCGGCAGGCCGGTGGTCACCTTGGCCCAGGTGGCCCCGCCGTCGGTGGAACGGTAGATGGCCGACTCCGGGCCGCCGTTGATCATGGTCCAGACGTGGCGCCGGCGCTGCCAGGCGGCGGCATAGAGGGTGTCGGGGTCGGCCGGGTCGAAGACGACGTCGGTGACGCCGGTGTTCTCGCTGACCGTCAGCACGGCCTTCCAGGTCTTGCCGCCGTCGGTCGTCTTGTAGAGGCCGCGGTCGCCGCCAGGGGACCAGAGGGGGCCCTGGGCCGCCACGAAGACGGTGGAGGAGTCGCGGGGATCGACGAGGATGCGGCCGACGTGCTCGGACTTCTCGAGCCCCATCCGGGTCCACGACTTCCCGCCGTCCTCGGACCTGTAGACGCCGTCACCGTAGGAGACGCTGCGCTGGCCGTTGCTCTCGCCGGTCCCCACCCATACCACCAGGGGGTTCTTCGGGTCCAGGGCGAGGCAGCCGATGGAGTAGGACCCCTCGTTGTCGAAGATGGGCGTCCAGGTGGTGCCCGCGTTGGTGGTCTTCCAGACGCCGCCGGACGCCACGGCCACGTACCAGGTGGCAGGGCGGGTGGGGTCCACGACGATGTCGGAGATCCGGCCGGACGTGAGCGCCGGTCCGATGGGCCGCAACTCCAGGCCGCTCCAGACCTCGCCGGTCTGGCGGGGGCTCTTCCCGGCCTCCTTATCCTTCTTGCCTGCGGCCTTGTCGGCCCCCGCCGCCGGGAGGGCGAGCAGGGTCAGAGTCAGCAGGGTCGGTAGCAGCGTTCGCTTGATCGATCGCACGTCTTTCTTCCTCCTCGTGGGCTGTCGGCTTTATAGACCATCTGAGGAACGGCCGCGCTGTCGAAAAGTTGCTCGTTTTCAGCCGCAGGGCCGATCGGGCCGAACCTTGGGAGTGCCCAGCCGTAGAAGGGCCATGGACAATCCGCATCGAGGCCCCGGGTGGGAGAGGATCGTGGAATATGCCAACCTCTCTCCGATCTTCGATAGCCGCTTGGTGAGGATCTCTCGCTGGCACTGCCTCCACGACGGGGAGGTCTTCGCCGAGGAGCGGTGTCACACCACGCATGTGCTGACGGTGATCCGCGCAGGGACGTTCGCCCTGCGTCACGGCCGGCGGTCGAGACTGCTGGACCCGTCCTGCGCGGTCCTGCACGCCCCGGGTATCGGGTATTCGGCGACGCACCCGCTCGGCTGCGGAGATCACGGTTGGCACGTCGGGCTCGAAAAGGGGGCCTTGCGCCCGGCCCTCCCGGATGGGGAAGAGGAGCTTGCCATGCCGGCCGAGACCCGGGTCATTCCCCTGCCGTCCCGCGCTTTCGCGGCGTTGCGTCTGGCCCTCGCGCCGGAGCGCGGGAAGGGCTCCCCCGAGCCCATGGCTGTCGAGGAGGCCGTCCTCCGGCTGGCAGGGGCCATGGCCGCGGCAGTCCCCGCGAGGCGGCAGCGCCCCCGCCGGGTTTCGACCGAGGAGCTCCACGAGCGCTGCTTCGAGCGCGCCCGGGAGGTGCTCTTCACCCGCCGCCGCGAGGCGATCCACCTCGACGAGTTGGCGCGGGCGGTCCATTCCTCGCCGTACCACCTCAGCCGTCTGTTTAAGCGGGCGGCGGGGGTGCCGATCCACCGTTATCTGAGCCGTCTGCGCCTGCTCGACGGCCTCGAGGAGATCGCCACGCGGGAGGTGGCCCTGACCGAGCTGGCCTACGAGCTGGGTTTTTCGAGCCACAGCCACTTCACCGCCGCCTTCCACCGCGAGTTCGGCATGACCCCCTCGCGCTTCCGCGACCTCGCCACCGGGCGGAGCGTGTCCCGCGCCAGCCACGCTCTCGGTGAGGCGTGCCGGGTGTCGCATCTGGTGGGGTAGGGGGAGGGATACCCAGAGATCCGGCATCGGGACCGATATACTTCGGCCCTTGAACCTCCTCGTCCTCGCCACCAAGGCCCCGTGGCCTCCCATCGACGGTGGCCGGCTCCTGCTGCTCCATACCCTGGAAGGGCTCGCGGCGGCCGGGTGCCGGCCGGTGCTGGTGGCGCCGGTCAACCCGGCGCAGTTCGATCTTGAAACGGTGGCGGGGGAGCTTTCGACGTGGTGCGAGCCTCGGCTGGTGCCGGCCTCCCCAGTTCCGGCGGCTGCCGCGCTGGCTCGCTCCTGGCGCGCCCCGCTGGCGATCACCCGCCATTCGCTGGCTCCGGTGCGGCGGGAGGTGGAGGAGCTGTTGCGGACGTCGCGCTTCGATCTCGTCCATGCCGAGCAGCTCCAGGCGCTTCCCCAGGCCGAGCCGGCCTTCCGGCGGGGCATCCCCGTGGTGCTGCGGGCCCAGAACGTGGAGAGCGACCTCTGGGCCGCCCTGGCCCGCGCCCGTGGCGGATTCGTGGGACGGGCCCTCGCGTTCGAAGCCCGGCGGCTCGCCCGATGGGAAGGGGAGGCGGTCCGCCGTGCCGCGGCCACGTTCGCCCTTACCTCCGAGGACGCGGCGCGCCTGCATGCGCTGGCCGGGAATGGAGGCTCCTCCCGCGTCCGGGTGGTACGGGCCCCCTTTCCCGGGCTCCCTCCCGGCAAGGGGCACCTTCCCGGTGAGCCATCCTTGGTCCTTCTGGGCAGCCGGGGCTGGCTTCCCAATGAGGACGCGGTCGCCTGGTTCCTGGAAGAGATCTGGCCCGCCGTCCGCGCCGAGCTGCCGGGCGCCGTCCTCCATCTCTTCGGCGCCGGGGCCCCTCCACAGGCCAGCGTCGTCTCTCATCCGTCACCGGCGGACAGCGCCGAGGCGTTCGCTCCCGGTTCCATCCTGGTGGTCCCCCTGCGGATCGCCTCCGGGGTCCGGATGAAGGTTCTGGAGGCCTGGGCGCGGGGAGTGCCGGTCGTGGGAACCCCCACCGCTCTCGCCGGCCTGGAGGTGGAGGATAGCCGCGAAGCGCTCGTCGCCGCCGACGCCCCGGGGTTCACTCGCGCCCTGGCCCGTCTTCATCGCGAGGGTGGCCTCGCGGCGGCGCTGGTGGATGAGGGGAAGTGGGCGCTGAGCGGACGGCACGAGCCGGCGGGGGTGGCGACGGAGCTGCTCGCGGCTTATGCGGAGACCACGCGCCAGCCATCGTGATCAAGGATCGTGGGCGACGGCTGCCCCGGGAGGGATGAACCCGTCTCCGTGGGCCGCGGCGTCAGGTAGCTCCGGAGGGCCCTACCCCAGGTGCAACTGCCCGATCGCCCGCTGGTCGGGGTCGGTGCCGGCGTGGGAGTACATCTCCAGCACTTCCTTGGCGGGGCCGTCGGCGCGCAGGTTGCCGGCGTCCAGCCAGATGCAGCGGGTGCAGTTCTTTCGCACCGACTCGGCGCTGTGGGAGACCATCAGCACCGTCGTTCCGGCGTCGTGGAACTGCTGCATCCGGTGCTCGCACTTCTCGGTGAAGGCGGCGTCACCCACCGCCAGGACCTCGTCGAGGATCAGGATGTCCGGCACCCAGGCGGTGGCGATGGAGAAGCCGAGGCGGGCCATCATGCCGCTCGAGTAGTTGCGGATCGGCGCCCGGATGAAGTCGCCCAGGCCGCTGAACTGGATGATCTCCTCCAGCTTCACGTCGATCTCCTTGCGCGAGCGGCCGAGGAGCAGGGCATTCAGATAGATGTTCTCGAATCCCGTCAGCTCGTGGTCGAAGCCCGTCCCGAGCTCCAGGATGGGGGAGACCGTCCCCCGCACCACCACCTTGCCGGTGGGCTTGAGCACCCGCGAGATCACCTTGAGCAGCGTGCTCTTGCCCGCGCCGTTGCGGCCCACGATCCCCAGCACCTCCCCGGGCTCCACCTTGAACGTGATGTCACGCAAGGCCCAGAGCTTCTCGTAGGAGAGCGCCCCCTTCATGAAGTGGATCATGTACTCCTTAATGGAGGGGAGGCGCTGCTTGGCCAGCCGGTAGCAGAGGGAGACCCCTTCCAGGTCGATGCGCGGCTCGCTCATCCGGCTCCGGGCCTCAGACATAGAAGGGGATCCGGTCGCTGCTGCGGCGGAAGGCCACGGCGCCGATCACCAGGGCCAGGATCGCGATGACGATGCAGACCGAGAGGTGGGTGAGGGGCGGCACCTCCCCCTGGTAGATGGGGTCGCGGAAGACCTCCAGGATCGAACGCACCGGGTTGAACCGCACCACCCAGCGGAGGCTCTCGGGCAGGATCTCCTTCGGATAGAAGATCGGCGTCAGGTACATCACCACCGACAGCAGCACCCCGATCAGCTCGAGCACGTCGCTGAAGAAGACGGCCAGCGGCGCCAGCAGCAGCCCCGCCCCCAGGGTGAAGAGGGCGGCGAGGAGGATCGACACCGGCAGGAAGAGCAGCGCCGGTTTCAGCGATGCCAACCCCCCGGTGATCAGCATGATCAGCAGCAGCGGCACCAGGGCGAGCAGCAGGTTCACCACGCCGGAGAGCACCGTCGCCAGCGGGAAGACGATCTTGGGCACCGGCAGCTTCTTGAGGAGCTGCGCGTTGCCGCGCAGGCTGTTCATCGACGACACGATGCTCTGGCTGAAGAAGTTCCAGAACAGGACCCCGGCCAGCGCGTAGACCTCGTAGTTGGGGATGCTGAACCGGAAAAGCGCGCTGAACACGGCGTAGAAGACCAGCATCATCAGCAGCGGCTGCAGCATGGTCCAGAGGAAGCCGAGCGCCGAGCGCCGGTAGCGCACCTTGAGGTCCCTCGCCACCAGGGTGAGGATGAGGTCGCGGTAGCTGAGGATCTCTTTCATGGTCTGAAGTTCCGGCCTGCGGACCGGTTTCTACACCGAGCCGGGCCCGAGAGCAAGTTTTACCCGCATTCTCCCCTGCTGCCCCCCTCGCCAGAGTGCCCTCCACCCCAGGGAAACCGGGCCGTTCCCGCGTGGCCTGGTCTTTGCACAAAGGGCGGGCAGAGGATTCTGTGCGAGTTTGATCCTCCTTTTGTCTTCCTCTGTGATGGTTGCCGCGGAAGTGTAGTAGGCCCTCATCGACAACTTGGTTTTTGTATGCGAAAGGAGTATCCATGAGGAGTTTGTGGAAGCGAGCAGCCCTGGTTGCGGGTGTACTCGTGGTCGCCGTTGCCCCCTGGAGCGAGGCGCAGACAATGGATGGCGCGGCTCAGGAGGCGAGCGTCAAGGCGCGGGCGGAAGCCGTTACGACTGTCCGTGACATGCTGCTCAAGCGTTCGGTGCGCAAGGTGGATCCCAAGATCGCCGAGGCGGACGCGCGGCGCATCGTCTCCAAGCTCTCCGAGGAGCAGGTCGGGGCCGTGTTGGACGGCCAGGACCTGGTCTCGATCTTCGCGGCGGACAAGGCACGGATGTCGGCGGCGGTGACCGCCCCCTCGGACGCCTCCGTGACCAATGTTTCGGCCAAGGCTTTGGGCGATCCCGAGTCGGAGCTTCTCTTCGTCCCGGTGGAACCCTGCCGCATCATCGACACCCGGGTGGCCGGCGGGCCTGTCGCCGCGAACACGAACCGTGACTTCCGGGTCACCGGTACCACGGGCTTCGAGGCCCAAGGCGGCAACGCGGGCGGCTGCGGCATCCCGATCGGCTCGGTGGATCCCTTGGCGCCGGCGGTGGTGATCAACTTCATCGCGGTCGGCCCGTCCGGACCCGGCAACCTGCGCGCCTGGGAGTTCGGCCAGCCCATCCCCCGGGCCAGCGTCATCAACTACGCCAACGTCACCGGGCTCAACATCGCCAACGGCGTCATCGTCCCCGTGGCCGGCGTCTCCACGGCGGCCAGTGACATGCACATCCGCGCCGACGCCGCCGGCACCCACGTGGTGGCCGACGTCACCGGTTACTTCACCCGCTTCCCGACCGAGGAGTTCCAGGGCGGCCTGCAGACCAAGCTGGTCACCACCGCCAACTCCGTCCTCGTCGACCTCGGCGACGGCGGCTGCAAGGAGCTGACGACCTGCACCGTCACCACGACGGCGCCGGGGCAGGTGATGATCGAGGCCTGGGCCCAGGTCGTCGCCGGCCATACCAGCGGCACTGAGGACCGGTTCGTCATGCAGCTCGAGACGGCGGCCTCCGTGTCGTGCCCCGAGGACGACTCGGTCAACGCCTCCGACTATGAGATCCCCGCCGCGCTGGGGACCAACGCCGACGTCGACTTCACACTGTCCCATGCCCGGGTCTTCGCCCAGGCGGCGGGGCAGACGCGGACCTACCGGCTGAGCGGCCGGATGGTGAACGGCGCGAATGTTCAAGATCAGGTCGAGAACTCGCGGGTGCTCTGCACCTTCATCCCGGACTGAGGAGGCCGGAAAGAGACGCCATGAAGACTCTCTGGCAGACTTCAATGACGGCGGCCTGTGCCGCCCTCTTCGCCGCCCTCCTCGCCGGACCTGCCGCCGCCCAGCTGCAGCCGGCCGCGGAGGACGGACCCCGGGAGAAGGCGCGGGCCCTGATCGCCGAGACTCTCGAGAAGCGCGTCGTCCGCCCAGTGGCACCGGAGCGCATCGAGGCCGAGGCGGAGCGCATCGTCGCCTCCCTCCCGGAGGAGCAGGTTCAGACCCTCGTCGAGACCCGGGACGCGGCTCCCGTGCTGGAGGAGCGGACCCGGGCGGCCAAAGCCTCCCAGCCGCTCGCCGTCATCTCGGGCAAGGCGCTGGGTGACTCCCAATCCGACCTGGTGTTTGTCCCCGTGGCGCCGTGCCGGATCATCGACACCCGCCAGGTCAGCGCCGGCCCCCTCGCCGCCAACGAGACGCGCCATTTCCTGGTCGCCGGCACCAACGCCTTCCTCGCCCAGGGAGGCACCGGCGGCGGCTGCGGGGTCCCGGACGGCGTGTCGGAGCCCGCGGCCCCGGCGGTGGTGATCAACTTTATCGCCGTCGGCCCGTCCGGTCCCGGCAACCTGCGCGCCTGGGAGTATGGCCAGCCGGTCCCCCGGGCCAGCGTCATCAACTACGCCAACGTCCCCGGGCTCAACATCGCCAACGGCGTCGTGGTGCCCATCGAAGG
>DASPJI010000757.1:0-4702 GCA_035628695.1 Thermoanaerobaculia bacterium
CTCGCCTCCCGAGCCGCGGCGGATGGCGGAGCGCTCCAGGCGCACCGGATAGCGGTGCTCCAGAACCTCGGGATCGGTGATCCGCGTATTCGTCATGTGGGTGTGCACGGCGCTCGCGCCGCCGAACCCGGGTCCGCCTCCGGCCCCGCCGCAGACCGTCTCGTAGAAGCCGAAGCGCTCGTTGCCGAAGAGCAAGTTGTTCATCGTCCCCTGGCTGCAGGCGGCGAGACGCAGAGCCTTGAGGAGAGTGTCCACCAGCCGCTGGCTGGTCTCGACATTGCCTCCGACCACCGCGGGCGCCTCGGCGGGGTCATCCGGAAAGGGCGGGTTCAGCATCCCCTCGGGGACGTGGATCTCCACCGCCCGGAGCAGCCCCTCGTTCAACGGCAGGGGCTCGGCGATGAGCAGCCGGAGCACGTAGATGACCGCGCTTCGCAGCACCGCCGGCGGAGCGTTCAGGTTGCCGGCGTGGACGCCGGCCGAGCCGGTGAAGTCGATGCGGGCCGCCGCCGCGGATGTCGACAAGTTGGGAGAGATGTCGATCCGCACCGCCAGGGGCGAGCCGTCGTCCAGCCGCTCGGCGGCCTCGTAGCGCCCGGCGGGGAGCCGCGCCAGCGCCTCCCGCAGCCGCTGCTCGGCCCGCGCCTTCAGCGCCTCCATGTAGTGGGCGACGGCCTCGCGGCCGTGCTCCCGCGCCAGCGCCGCCAGCGCCTCGGCGCCGCCGTGGTTGGCCGCCGCCGCGGCCCGCAGGTCGGCCAGGTTCTCCTCCACCGCCCGGGAGGGGAACGGCGCCTCCAGGAGCAGCCGGCGGAGCGCCTCCCAGCGCGGCGTGCCGCCCCGGGCCAGATACGCCGGCGGGATCACCACCCCCTCCTCCACCAGCCGGCGCGCTCCGGGCGGCATCGAGCCCGGCCGGATGCCGCCGATCTCCGCGTGGTGGGCACGGCTGGCCACGTACCCCAGGAGGTCCCCCTCGTCCGCGAAGACCGGGGTGACCACCGTCACGTCGGGCAGGTGGGAGCCGCCGAAAGCCGGATGATTCGTGACCACCACGTCCCCTGGCTCCATAGGGAGGGTCTCGCGCAGGCGCCGTACGCAGAGCCCCAGGGCCCCCAGATGCACCGGGATGTGGGGGGCGTTGACCACCAGCTCACCGGCCGCGTCCAGCAGCGCGCAGGAGAAATCGAGCCGTTCCTTGACGTTGGTGGACACCGCGGTGCGCCGCAGCCGCTCCCCCATCTGACGGGCGATGGCGGCGAAGCGATGGGTGAAGAGCTCGAGCTGGACGGCTTCGGGGCGGCGGTCTGCGGGGCCGGGGATGACGATTCCCTCCAGATGATGGCGACGATCAGCCATTATAGTTTTGACCCTTCTGGCTTGGCGATTGCAACGAGCGCCGGTTGACATGCCGAGCTCCAAGACCACGTCCACGACCCGGTCCAGGACCCCCGCGGGTCCCCAACGTCCTCGCCACGGTTATCCCAGACCCCAACTCGAACGGGACTCCTGGATCTCCCTCGACGGCCCCTGGGACTTCGCGCTCGACCCGGCTGCCCGCTGGCGGGTGGCGCGCGAGGTGAAGTGGAACACCAAGATCGAAGTCCCCTTCTCCCCCGAGACGCCGCTGAGCGGCATCGGCGACACCGGCTTCTACCGGCGGTGCTGGTACCGGCGCACGTTCACGGCGCCGAAGCTCCGCCGGGGAGACCGGCTGCTCCTCCACTTCGGCGCGGTGGACTGGCTGGCCACCGTGTGGGTGAACGGCTCGCTGGCCGCCTGCCACGAGGGGGGCTATACGCCGTTCTCGGCGGACATCACCGATCTTCTGGACCCCGCGGGCGAGCAGACCATCGTGGTACGGGTCGATGACGACCCCGCCGACCTGGCGAAGCCGCGCGGCAAGCAGGACTGGCAGCTCGAGCCGCACTCCATCTGGTATCCCAGGACGACCGGCATCTGGCAGACCGTCTGGATGGAGAAGGTCTCCTCCACCTGGATCGAGAGCCTCCGCTGGACCCCCAGCCTGGACCGCTGGGAGCTGAGCTTCGAGGCCTGGGTGGCCGGCGAGCCGCGCGACCGCCTGCGTCTCGGAGTCAAGCTCTTCGCCCGCGGCCAGCTCCTGGCGGACGACACCTATACGGTGGTGGCGGGCGAGGTCCACCGGCGCATCGCCCTGTCCGACCCGGGCATCGACGACTTCCGCAACGAGCTGTTGTGGAGCCCGGCGACGCCGACGTTGATCGACGTCCAGCTCCAGCTCTGGGGCGACCGGGGCGAGTTGCTGGACGAGGCGCGGGGCTACACTGCCTTGCGCTCGGTGGCGATCCAGGGGGACCGCATCGTCCTCAACGGCCGTCCCTACTACCTGCGGATGGTGCTCGACCAGGGTTACTGGCCGGAGAGCGGCCTCACCGCCCCCGACGACGACGCCCTCCGGCGCGATGTCGAGCTGGCCAGGGCCATGGGCTTCAACGGCGTCCGCAAGCACCAGAAGATCGAGGACCCGCGTTACCTCTACTGGGCCGACCGCCTCGGATTGCTGGTCTGGGAGGAGATGCCCAGCGCCTACCGCTTCACCAAGCGCTCGGTGCACCGCCTGACTCGCGAGTGGATGGAGGCCGTCCGCCGCGACTACAGCCATCCGTCGGTCATCGCCTGGGTGCCGTTCAACGAGTCCTGGGGGGTGCCGAACCTTCCCGACAGCCAGCCGGAGCGCAACTGGGTCCGCTCGCTCTACCACCTGACCAAGACCCTGGACTCGTCGCGGCCGGTGATCGGCAACGACGGCTGGGAGAGCATCGCCACGGACATCATCGGCATCCACGACTACGACCACGACCCCGAGCGCGTCTCCAAGCGCTACCACGCCGAGGACCTCCTGCCACAGTTGCTCAAGCGCGAGCGGCCCGGCGGCCGGCTCCTCGTGCTGGAGGAGCACGGGCATCGGGACCATCCAGTGATCCTCACCGAGTTCGGCGGCATCGCCGCGTCCCCCAATACGGAGACGACCTGGGGATACTCCAGGGCCGAAAGCGGCCAGGATCTGGCCGCGCGTTACCGCGATCTGCTCGATACCGTCAACTCGCTCAACCTGTTCGCGGGCTTCTGCTACACCCAGTTCGCCGACACCTATCAGGAGGCCAACGGCCTCCTCTACGCCGACCGTACCCCGAAGTTCCCGCTCGAAGAGATGGCCGCGGCGACCCGGGGGGAGAACGCGGACCGCCAGCGGCCGGCGTCGGTGAGCGATACCGGGGCCGGCACGCGGCACGGCCCGGAAGCGCCGCCGTTCATCGAGGAGTAAGGCCCGGGATGGAGGTATTCCGTGACTGAGCAGTCTAACCCCCGATTCGAGGAGCTGTTCGGCCGTCCCGCCGAGGTCCGGTCCGACGCGCCAGGGCGGGTCAATCTGATCGGCGAGCATACCGACTACAACGGCGGCTTCGTGCTGCCCATCGCCATCCCCCAGCACACCAGGATGGAGCTGGCCGTGCGGGACGACGCCCGGGTCCGCGCCTGGAGCGCCAATGTGCGCAAGTACCCCCTGTGCGAGTACGTCCTCGGCGAAGAGACCAAGCAGAGGGGGTGGATCGACTACATCCAGGGGATCACCTGGGTGCTGCGGCAAGGGGGGCACGGCTTTCCGGGGTTCGACCTGCGCATCGAGTCGGACGTGCCACTGGGGAGCGGCCTCTCCTCCAGCGCGGCCATCGAGGTCGCCCTTCTGAGGGCGCTCCGGCGGGCCTTCGCCCTGGACCTCGACGACATCCAGATCGCCCTCCTGGGCCAGAAAGCGGAGAACGACTTCGTCGGCGCGCCGGTGGGGGTCATGGACCAGATGGCGTCGAGCCTGGCCGGCGAGGGCGAGGCGCTCTTCCTCGACACCCGCAGCCTCCGCTACGAGCGCGTGCTCATGCCGGCCGGCGCGGAGCTGGTGGTCATCAATTCCGGGATCTCTCACAGCCACGCCGCGGGCGAGTACCGGATCCGGCGCCAGGAGTGCGAGCGGGCCGCCGAGATCCTCGGCGTGGAGCTGCTCCGCCAGCTCGAGGTCCAGGATCTCTGGCGCCTGCCGGCGCTCCCCGAGCCCCTAGACCGGCGCGCCCGCCATGTGATCACCGAGAACGGCCGCGTCCGCACCGCCGTCGCGGCCATGCGGGAGAGGAACCTGCCGCGCCTCGGCCAGCTCCTCAACGCCTCCCACGCGTCGCTGCGCGACGATTACGAGGTCTCCACCCCCGAGGTCGACCGGCTGGTCGAGATCGCCCAGGCGGAGCCCGAGGTCTTCGGCGCCCGCATCACCGGCGGCGGCTTCGGCGGCTCGGTGGTGATCGTCGCCCGGAGCGGCACCGGCCGTGAGGTGGGCGAGCGGGTCGCGGCGGCCTACCGGGAGAGCACAGGCCGGCCCGGGACGCTGGTGGTCCCTCCACCCGCCGGGCTCCAGGGAGCCCTCGCCTCCTCCCGCACCGCCGAGAGCCAGGCCTGAGGCTGCTTACAGCGAGGTCCGCCCGCGCAGCAGGCGGTCGACCTCGCTGGCACGAGGCCAGCGGGTGAGCATGCCCAGGAGGGCGGCGGCACAGAGCACGGTGCCGTAGAACCGGTTCCCGGAGAGCAGGGCCACCACGAGGCCGAGCACGGCAGCCCCATCCAGCAACGCGAAGCTCACCAGCGTCCCCTTTCGATAGGCGGCGAGGACGTTTTC
>DASPJI010000758.1:0-2497 GCA_035628695.1 Thermoanaerobaculia bacterium
ATTTCGAGTGGGCGTGCTTCACTGCGCACCAGGCGGCGGTGAAGGCGGTGTTCCGGGCGCGAGGCGGCAGCGTCCGCGGGCACGCGCTGCTCCATCTGCTCCGGCAGCTCCCGGGCGATCTCTCCGTCTCCGAGGATCTCCTTCACTCGGCCAGGGTGCTGGACCGTTACTACATCGAAGCCCGTTACCCCGACGGTTTTCCCAGCGGATCACCGATGGAGTACTTCGACCAGACCCTCGCTACCGAGGCCATCGATGCTGCGGACACAATCTTCCGGTTCTGTTCGGGTCACCTGGATTGACCGCCCCGCGCTCCTGCGGGAGCTGGAGGAGCGGGCGGCACGGCTCGGCCGGGACCATCCGGAGATCGCCGAAGTCGTCCTCTTCGGGTCCGTCGCCCGCGGCAGCGCCACCCCCGAGAGCGATATCGACATCCTCCTGATCGTCGACGAGACCGGCGTGCCCTTCCTCCTGCGCGCCGATCCCTACCGGGACGTGTTCGCCGACCTGCCGTTCGACGTCTTCCCTCTCGCCTATACCCAGAGCGAGCGGGAGCGGATGCTGCGGGAGGGCAATCTCTTCCTGTGCTCGGCCTTCGAGGACGCAGTCTACCTCTATCGCCGGGCCTGACGGATCACCACGACCCGCTCGCCCCGCCGCCGCCGAACTCCCCGCCTCCCCCCTTGAAGCCCGGCTCCTGAGCGGCCCGCGCCTCGGGCGTCAGGGTCACCACCGAAGCGGCGGCTTCGAGGCGCTCGCCCGCTTCCGGGTCGTCGAAGAGCGGCTCGGCGGTGAAGCCCCATCTCTCCTTGTCCGGCGCGGCGTCGAGGAGGCGGCGGACCGCCAGGGCGGCGGCGAGGGTGACGAGCCCGCAGACGCCGAGGAACACCCAGAGCGGGGCGGGAGCGGCCTGGAGATACCAGGTGGCGAGGGAGGCCGCACCGGCCGCCAGGCCCAGCAGCAGAAGGAGACGCCGGCGCCGCCAGAGGCCCAGCGCCAGGAACGCCGGCGGCACCAGGGCCGTGCCCACCCTGGACAGAAACTCCGTGACCGCGCCGACGGGGATCTCCAGCAGGGGGACCCGGCCGCCCATGGCTTCGACCCACCTCGATTCCACGGAGCCGTAGTGGACGGCGAGGTAGAGCCCGGCGAGCCCCACCACCAGCGCCGCCGCGCAGGAGGCGCGATGCGCGGGCGGGAGCCGCGGCGAGTCCGACAGCCGCAGGAGCACCGGGGCGAGCGCCAGGGGGACGGCGATCCAGAGGAGGCGCCCCTGGGGAGCGACGGCCAGGGCCAGCAGGAGCCAGGCCATGGCCGCCGCCGCGTAGAGCGGGAAGCCCCACCTCCAGGCCGCGGCGGCGCAGAGGACCGCGCCGAGCCCGAAGAAGAACGCCAGGGTCCCCCCGTCCGGCGTCAGGTTCCCGAAGTCGAACAGCAGCCAGGCGGTGCCCCCCTGCAGGAAACAGAGCATCGCGAACGAGGTGCCGGCCTCCGTCCCTCCCTGGGCGCGCCGCAGCGGCCCGGTCTGCACCTCGGTGGCCACGGCGAGCGCGATCCCCCAGAAGAGGGCCAGCCATCCCACCCCCTGCTCCTCGTCGGCGCCGAAGAACATCGCGACGAAGCCGAAGGCCGCCGTGATGGCGATCAGGGTGAAGACGAAGAGGAGGACCCGGAAGACCGGCCCGACCCGCACCCGGTCGTCCGGCACCTCCGCCTCGATGGCCGCCAGGGTGGCGCCGTCGATGGCCCCGGCCCGCCGCCAGGAGCGGGCGGCGCCCCGGATAGCCGCGTTGCGGTCGGCGCGGGCGGCGTCGGCCCTCATCGATGCGGCTCCCGCATCCGGCGCTGGACGGCGACCAGCCCCAGGATCATCAGGATGGAGGTGAAGGCGATCCAGAAGCAGCCCAGCGCCTCGACCCCCTCAAAGACGAACCGCGTCAGTCCCAGGTACCCGCCCAGGACCCCATAGGCGAAGAGGGGAAAGCGGCGGGTGCCGTAGGCCCAGGCGGCGAGCCCGGCGCCCGCCAGCAGCAGCGCCGCCGCCCACCCCGCCCAGCCGCGGTCGCCGAGGCCCGAGGCGAGCCCGCCGAGGACCAGCAGGCACCCCAGGTGGACCGCCGCGGGCTCGAAGTGGGCCTTGCGGCCGGCGCGTGCCAGGACCAGGCCCAGGACCACGAACAGGACGCCGCAGCCGATGGCGTTCCAGCGCACCAGGTCGTCCCGGGTGTCGAGGAGCCCGGCGCCGAAGTGGGCGACCGACACTCCGCGCCAGGCGGCGAAGGTGGCGAGGGCCAGCGAGAAGACGATGCGCGAGTCGAAGCGCACCGCCATCGCCGCGGCGAAGAGGGAGACCAGGAGGAGATGCCAGGGCCAGTTCGGGCCGAGCGGGGTGAACCGCGCCTCCACGTAGGCCAGGTCGGCCGCCGCCAGGAGCACCCCCAGGAGGAGGACGTAGTCGAAGGCCAGGCCGGGCGACGGCACCCGCTCCCAGGAGAAC
>DASPJI010000759.1:0-2910 GCA_035628695.1 Thermoanaerobaculia bacterium
CTTCCTGGTGGCGGAGAACGCTGGAGGCACCGTCGAGATCCTCGACGCTGCCGGCGAGCCGCTGGTGGCGCTGCCCGCCCGCACCCGACCGGCGGCGGTGGTGGCCGCGCTCGAGCACCTGGCCCGGTATCGCAACGTCCAGGAGTTGGAGAACAAGGATCCCAAGTCTGATCTTTACGACAAGCTCGCCGTCTCTCTCGAGCGGCCGCCGGGGCCCGAGCGGTTCCCGAAGCTGCCGCCCGCGGTGCGGCCCGGCGACTGGGTCCGTCTGAGCATCCAGAACAACTCGGTGCAAGAGCTCAACATCGCCGTCCTGAACCTCCAGGCGGACTGGAGCATCCGCCAGGCCTACCCGAACGCCGCCTTCCTTCCCCTGGACAGCGGCGCCGTCGAGCGCATCCCTTTTGAGGTGCGCTGGCCCTTCCGTCTGCCCCGGGGCCGGGACCTGTTCAAGATCTTCGCTGTCTCCGGCTACCTGGACTGCCGCTGGCTCGAGCTCCCTGCTCTCGGAGAGCCGCCGCTGCCGCCGCCCGGCGACAGGGGGAGTCTCGCTCCCGGCTCGCTCACGGACCTGTTCGCCGCCCTGACCGGCGAGCCGCCCCCGGTGCGCGCCCTCGTCCCCGAACGGCAGCCGGAGCACTCCTGGACCGTCGCCGACCTGGTGATCGAGGTGAGCCGCTGATGCCCGACTTCTCCATCGACCTGGCGGTGGTGATCGGTATCGATGACTACAGTGACACCGTGGGGCGCCTGCGGACACCGGTAGAGGATGCCAAGGTCATCGCTGATCTACTCGCCAGCCGTTTCGGCTACAGCGTAATCCTGTTCTGCGATTCCGCGGCAGGCTTGAAGGGACTGCGGCAGCTGCTGCACGCGGATCTGCGGGTGCCGGAGGGAAGCCGGCTTCTCTTCTATTTCGCGGGCCATGGGCAGGCATCGGACGGCCCCGAGCTGGAGGGGCCGCGAGGCTCCCTGGTCCCCCACGGCGGCACCGCGGACGTCGAGACCCATCTGTCGATGGATGAGCTGTACAAGGCCCTGACCGGCTTGCCCTGTCGGCACCTGCTGGTGATACTAGACTGCTGCTTCGCCGGCTCCTTCCGCTGGGCCGGACGGCGTCCCCTCTATGCGCCGGGAGACCTGCTGTACGAGGAGCGCTACCGGCACTGGGTACGCCATCCTGCCCATTGGTTCCTGTCGTCGGCGGCCCACGACCAGTACGCCCTCGATACCCTCGACCGGCGCCGCGGCCGATCAGATCTCCATTCACCCTTCGCCGCCGCCGTGCTCGACGGACTCAAGGGGAAGGCCGATCTCCTGCCGCCCGGCGGCGACGGCGTGGTGACGCTGGCCGAGCTTTACACCTACGTCCAGGACCGGCTCAGCCCTCACCAGACGCCGCTGCTGTCACAGCTGCCAGGGCAGACGCGGGGGGAGTACGTCTTCCGCGCGCCGGGCCGGCCGCTGCCGTCGGCACAGTCCGTGGTCCTCACTCGGGAGACCAACCCTTACCGGGGCTTGAAGCCTTACCGCGCTGAGCACGCGGAGCTGTTCTTTGGACGCGGCACTGCCGCTCGCCGCCTGCTGCGCCACGTCCGGACGCACGGACTGACGGTGGTGCTGGGACCTTCGGGCAGTGGCAAGTCGAGCCTGGTCCAGGCCGGACTGCTGCCCCGCCTGCGTCGCTGGACCGGCCGCGGGACCCGCCCCGCTGCGGGCTGGAAAGTCCTGCTGCCACTACGCGTCACGGCAGACCCGTTCTTCGATCTTAATAAGACCTTGGCTGCGGCTGGCGGTCCGCCCCCCCCCTCCGTCGAGGAGCTGCGCCGTGACGCCCGGACGTTGACCGCGTGGGCGGCCGCCTGGCGCGCGGCACACCCTTGCGAGCGGCTGCTCCTTTTCCTGGACCAAGCCGAGGAATTGGTGACTCGCGTGCCCCGGAGCGGCGCGGAGGCTTCCGGCGAGATCCCCGTGGCGGCGGCCGGTCTTCTGGCCGGCCTCGCGGCGCTGCTGAGGGGCGGTGAAGGGCGGCTGCGGGTCTTGCTGACCCTGCGGTCCGACTTCGAGCCCGACCTCGATGAAGGACCGCTCACCGGCCTCTGGAAAACGGGGCGGTTCCTTGTCCCCGCGCTGGCCCGGGAGGAGCTGCGCGAGGCGGTGGAAGGGCCGGCTGCCCGCAAAGCCTTGTACTTTGACGACCCGCGGATGGTCGAGCGGCTGGTGGACGAGGTGGTGGGTATGCCGGGGGGGCTGCCGCTGCTCTCCTATGCTCTCAGCCAGCTTTACCTCGCCTACATCGTCGAGTCCCGTGGCGATCGTCTCCTCACCGCCGCCGATTTCGCCAAGATCGGCGGGGATGCCGAGCTCGACGGTCCCGGTGCCGCGGGCGGGATCGTCCGCGTCCTGCGCAAGGCAGCGGATGACGCCGTCCGGAGCCTGCCGGATGACGCGCACCGGGAAACGCTCTGGCTGGTGCTCCTGCGCATGGTCAACCTGGTGGGGGTCCGGCCGACCCGGCGTCAGGTGCCGGCCAGCGAGCTGGACTATCCGGACCCGGCCGAGAACCGGCGGCGGGACGAGGTGCTGGCCCGGCTCGTCGACGCGCGGCTGCTGGTCAAGGATGCGGGCGTCGTCGAGCCGGCCCATGACGAGCTGCTGGTGGCTTGGCCGCAGCTGGCGGGGCAGATCGAGGCCGCGAAGGTCCGCTTGCCGGTCCACCGCCGTCTGAGTGAAACCGCCGTGGAGTGGTCGACCGCCGGCCGGCGCCGCCGGGATCTCGACCTGCGTCTCCTGGGTCTCGTCGAAACCGCCGGACTGCCTACTGCCTGGCTTAACCGAGCCGAGAGCGAGTACGTCACCGAGGCCCGCCAGGAGCGGCGCCGGCGGATCGCGCGGCGCTGGACCCTGGCG
>DASPJI010000760.1:0-2536 GCA_035628695.1 Thermoanaerobaculia bacterium
GACGGCGCGGTCATCGAGACCGCCGACCTGCGGGACGCGGACTTCCCCACCGCCCGCGCCGTCCTGCTGCTGGACGTCCTCCACTACCTCCCCGCCGCCGCCCAGGAGGAGCTCCTGGCCCGCGCCGTCCGCGCCCTCGAGCCGGGAGGCGTCCTCTTCATCCGCGACGCCGACGCCGCCGCCGGCTGGCGCTTCACCGCGACCCGTATCCAGGAGCGCCTCGCCACAATGGCACGCCGCCAATTCCGGCAACGCTTCCACTACCGGAGCACCGCCGAGTGGCGCGCCCTCCTGGCCGCCTACGGCCTGGAGGTCTCCTCCGAGCCGATGAGCATGGGCACCCCATACGCCAACGTGCTCATCCAGGCGCGGCGCCCGAGCTTATAGCCAGACATCGATTCAGCATGTCTGAAGGCGGCCTCCTATCCAGGAGGCTGTGCAGTAGAAAGGACGTGCAACATGAAGAAGAAGAACACACGGACCGAGCGCATCCTGGGCCGCCGCCTCGCCGTTCACCTTCCCGCCGGATCGCGACAAGATCTGCTGATCCTCGCCGGCCCCGGTCTCTCCGGCCGGGGCCCTTTCCAGGATTACCCGGTCACTTCTCCCCGGCAACGGCGTGGCCGATCCTCGGATGATACGAGATCGTGGTCGTGACCTCGGCGGCCTCCTCGCCTTGCACGGAGTGCTCCTCGATCTCCACCTCGGGACGGAGCGTCCACCAACTCTTCACCTCCCCGCCTTCCGACCCGATGACATAGCGGGTCCCGTCCGCGGGTTCCCGGTACTCGAACCGGAACCGCTCCGGCTGGACGAACGCCGTAGAAAAGGTCAGCTCCTCGTCGTGCTCGCGCCAGCCGGCGTCGAAGACGGTCCTGACGATCCCAGTGTCCTCGTAGGAGGGGGCGCCGGCGTACACCGCCTGCGCCCAGGCCAGGATCTCCCGGGCCGTGATCCCATCGGCCGGGGCGGACCGGGAGACCTCGACGCCCTCTTCTTCCCTCGCAGCGGCCGCGGATGGCCGGGCCGGGAGGAGGTCGGCCACAGGTCGAGGAAGAGGAGGCAGGGGATCAGGACGAAGAGCCGGCTGCGCATGGTGTCACCACTCCTTGGAAAGCACTGCTCCGGGAACGACGGCTTCGAAGAGAAGTGTATCGGGGGGCCGATCCGTTTCAGCGCACCGGGCTCCTACAACCGTATGCTGAAGTGCGCCTTTTGCTACGGTACGAGGCGTGCACCCACGGCCGAGTGATGCCCACACAGGAGGAGATCGTCTATGCGGCCACATCTCAAGGTCAGTGTCATTCCTCTGGTCCTCTTCTTTATCTTCACTCTCCTGACCGCGGTCGCCACATCGGCGGCAAGCCCGATCCGGTACGGCAAGATCAGTTGGTGCTTTGCCCCCTACTATCCGAACTACGAGCCCGTCTACATCGCCTTCGAGGTCGAGCTGGCCTACGCCTACACCGGCCAGTCGGTGGGTGACACCGTCACCGAAACTCTCCATTACGATGGCGGGGCTACCACCCCCGTCGTTCTGACCGTCACCGAGGTCCAGCCCGCTCAGGGATGGGTGCGGGCCGTGGGAAACGTCCGGCCCCTCGTCTCGATGCCCCACACGTACGCCTGGCTGGACACCTGCTGCCGCGACGGCGACCTGAACAACCGCAGCGGCGAAAACTTCACCGTCTCCTCGCTGGTCAACATCTGGGCGGAGTGGTCCTGCTCGCCCGAGACGGGCGTTCCCCCGATCGTCTGGCTGGCCGGCGGCCTCGGCGACACCTTCCAGATCCCCATCCCCTACCGGCGGGGGACGGACAGCGCGGAGCCTCTCTGCAGCCTCACTGGTGACGGCCTCAATCCGGACGGCATGACCATCGACCCCGATCGGTGCGTCATCACCTGGACCCCCACGACCGGCGATCCGTCGAAGCTCTGGACGGCGCAGGTCGAAGTGGGCGACTCATTCGGCAGCGTTCCCTATACCTCGACCGGCCTGGACTTCCTGCTCGGCCTCGACGATGCCAAGCCGACCTGCCTGCTCCAGAGCGTCGATCCCGGTCCGCCCACCCATCTCGAGGTCTTCATCCAGGACAGCCGGAGCGGCGTCGCCAGCGTCCAGGTGCTCGAGTCGGCCAATACTTCAGTGAACATCCCCTCGTTCCTGCCGGGCACGACCGGCGAGCTCACCGTCGTGGGCACCAAGATCGACCAGAGCCGCAGCGCGCGCCTCCGCCTGCGGGTGACGGACCTGGCAGGCAACGCCACCGAGTGCGACCCGATCCTCACCGAGGAGACGCGGGAGACCGGCGCGCCTCAGACCAGCACCCACACGGGCATCCCGCCGGAGGAGCACGTGGTCACGGTCTACAACGGCGACCCCGGCCTCCAGTCGCTCGACATCGACGTCAACGGCAGGAAGTTCAAGATGAACGGCCTGCGGACCGGAGAGGAGCGCACCCTCGACGTGGCCGCGGCCATGCCCGCGGCAGGCATGTCGACCATCACCCTGACCACCCGCAGCAAGCCGGGCGGG
>DASPJI010000761.1:0-5688 GCA_035628695.1 Thermoanaerobaculia bacterium
CGGTGCAGCTCGGCCACGGTCAGGTACTCGTCCGGTCCGTGCCCCCGGTAGACGTCCATGGAGAGGGCCGGCCCGAAGTCCACGCCCCCCTTGAACAGCCGGGCCTGAGTCCCCCCGGACACTGCCACGGGCTCCCCCTTCTGGCCCGTGACCTCCTTCCAGACGCCCAGCAGCGTCGACACCAGCTTCCCCTCCACCGGCGCGACGTGCGGAAGGTTGGGGATCTGGACCTCCCCCGACAGGAGATAGTTGGTGCGCCGTTCGAAGGCGTCGACCCGCTCGGCCACCCGCTCCCGCACCCCCTCCACCGTGACCCCCTGCGGCGGCCGGATGTTGACCCGGGCGAACGGCTCACCGTCATCGTTGACGCCCATCACGTTCAGCGTCGCGGTGAGCCGTCCCATGGCCGGGTCGAAGTGGGCGATCCCCATGGAGGAGCCGTCCGTCTCCAGGCCGATGGTGCTCCCCAGGAACGAGATCAATGCCCCCCAAGGGTCGAGCCGCGGCTGCAGGGTGCTGAGGAAGGTGGTCAGGGCAGTGAGGGCGTTCTGCGCGTTCTCCGGCCAGGCGGAGTGGCCGCTGCGCCCCCGCGACGTCACCTTCAGGAGGTCGCCCTCCCGGCCCACCTGCAGGCGCGCCGGCGGATGGGCGGCGGCCCAGGCCTCCGCCAGCCGCCGCAGCTCGGCTTCGGCATCGGTCCCCCCTTGGCCGTTCCCCGAGGGCGCCACCAGCGCCTCGGCCTCGCCGGGGATGATGGACGGCGCCACGCCGCCGGTGACACGCTCGATCCGCCAGCGGGCCGCCGGCGGTTCGGTCCCCTGCTCCAGCGGCGCCCGGAACGACAGCAGCCCCCACCCCTTCTGCGCGAAGGTCACCGGATAGGTGGCGTCGACGCCGAAGGTCATGTCGGGCATCGGCGCCCGCTCCAGGTAATAGGGGATCTCCTGCCAGCTCGACTCCTCGGCGTTGGCGATCAGGAGGCGCAGCGTCGACGAGAGCGGCCAGCCGGCGTCGCGGACCGCCGCCATGGAATAAAGGATGGCCACGATCGGCCCCTTGTCGTCTTCGGTGCCGCGGCCGACGATCTTCCCGTCCGGCAGCAGCCGCCCCTCCCACGGCGGCGATGACCAGGCCTGCCCCTCGACCGCCTGCACGTCGCCATGGGTGAGCAGCGCCAGGATCGGCTCCGGGCCCGCGAAGGTGATCTCCTCCATCCGGCCGTCGTAGCTCTTGAAAGCGAAGCCCATCGCCTCGGCCCGGCCGCGCAGCCAATCCCGCTGGCGGAGGAACTCGGGGGCTTGCCAGTTCTCCCTCCCCGTCTCGGCGAACGTGCGGAAACCCACCATTTCCCGCAGGTCGTCCACCATGCGCTGGCCGTAGCGGACCCGCACCCAGTGCCGGAGCAGGCAGGCGGCCAGGTCCGCCGACTCCGCCGCCACCGGTTTGCCCGGCTCCAGCGCCGCGAGCTGCCCGGCCAGCGTCTTGACCCCGGCTTGGCGCGCCGCCGTGCCGATGGCCTTGCGGAAGGCGGCGAAGGCGGCGGGGCCCTCTACCTTTTCATCCTTGGCGGCGCGGTCGCCGGCTGCGAGGTACGGGTCCACCGTCCGGCAGGATGGCGGCACGGCCGCGGCACCTGCGGGGAGGGCAGGCACGGCGGCGCCGGCCAACACGAGAAGCAGCAACACCAGGGGCGAGACACCTCTGCGCATGAGACCTCCGGAATCCGAGAATCGAAAGGGCGCGGCAGGTTTCTATCACAAGGCGGCCGGTCCGCAGAGACCTGAAATACTCTTCCGGATTCGTCCATACTGAATGGCGAGGAGGACCGAGCATGAGGAAGGCTCCCCTGGCCGCTGCCCCCCTGGTAATGGCAGCCTGTCTGGCGCTCCAGGCCTGGTCCTCGCCGGCCGCGGCGCAGCCGGTCCGGATCACCGGCAGGGTAAGCCCTGCGGAGGCGAGGATCGAGCTGCATCCGGCCCATCGGACGTTCGAGGAGCGTCTCCGCGGTCTCACCGGAGGACCGGAGCCGGCGTCCCTGGCCACGGCGGCGCCGCGCCCCGACGGCACCTTCGAGATCGCCGCGCCCGGTCCCGGCTTCTACCGGATCGTCCTCAACGCCGAGGGCCTCGTGCCCCTGGAGAGGTTTCTCTCTCCGCTCTTGGAGCCGGCGGCGCTGGCGCCGGCGCGGCTCACCCGGGGCGCGCCGCTGGAGGTCCAGGTGCTGGGACCCGCCGGCACACCCGAGAAGGGGATCGAGGTTCGGGCGAGCGGCTCGGCCGCACCCGTCGTGGGCCGTAGCGAGAAGGTCCAGGCCTGGACGCCCGCCGAGGTTCGCGGCGTCACCGGCGAGGATGGCCGGGTGAGGTTCCCCCGGCGGCGGGGCGACCGCGCGTTCGTCTCCGTCACCACCCTCTGCTTCGTCGAGTGGCTCGAAGGCGTCGACGGCACCTCGGCCACCCTCCGGCTGCGGCAGCGGCCGGCCCGGGTGGTAAAGGTCCTGCGCCCCGATGGCCGACCGGCGCCCGGCACCCTGGTGTCGCTGGATGCCTCTCACCCGCTGGGGGTGACCGGCGCCGACGGTCGTCTGGCGCTGCCCGTCCTGGATCAAGGGTCACCCGAGCTGCTGCTGGAAGGCCCGGGCGGGCTCTCGACCACCCTGCGCTGGCCGGCACCCGGCAGCGGGCCGGTGACCGCCACCCTGGCGCCGCCGCGCCTCGTCACCGGAGGCGTCCTCGACGTGCTGACGTCGGCCCCCCTGGCCGGCGCCCTGGTCTGGAGCCAGGACATGCCGCCGGTCCGCACCGGAGCCCGGGGTGAGTTCGAGCTGCGCCTCCCTCTCGCGCAGCAGCCCGCGGTCGCCGCCGCGGTGGCGGGCTACCTCACGGCTTGGCAGCCTGTGCCGCCCTCCGTCGGCTCGGAGAAGACCGCGCTGCTGCTGAAGCTGGCCCCCTCGGCCACCCTCGCCGGCGTGGCGGTGGACGACGGCGGCCGGGGCCCGGATCGAAGCCGAGCCCCACGGCTCGTCCCGCCTCATTCCGCGTGACACGCCGGCCAAGAGTGGTCCCGACGGCCGTTTCGTCCTCCAGGGGCTCGCCGCCGGCGGGAGCTACGAGCTCCGGGCCACTCATCAGAGCTTCGCCCCGACGACGGCACCGGCCACGGCTCCTGCCCCAGGCCGGCCGGCGCCCGAGGCGCGCTCGTCTTCTCCGCCGGCTGGACCGTCACGGGCCGGCTGGTGGACGGGGAGGGGCGCCCGGTAGCCGGGGCCACCCTGTCCCTGCTCGAGGTGGAGAGGACCTTCATGATCGAGTACGGCCCCGGCCGCGCCACCACCGACGCCGCCGGCCGGTTCCGGCTCCCCCACCTGCCGCCGCGCCCGTTCGACCTGCTCGCCAGCGCCTCCGGCTTCGGACCGCTGCGGGTCCCCGGCCTCGTGCCGCCCGCTTCCAGAAACCCGGGAGGCGCGGTGCTGGACCTCGGAGACGTGGTCCTTCCCCCGTGCGTCGCCATCGAGGGACGGGTGACCGACCGCCGGGGGAGCCCTCTGGCGGAGGCGAATGTAGGGCTCGCGGAGACCATCCGGAATGCCGAGCCGAGCCCCGGCTCCCAGGTGACCACTGGACCGGACGGCCGGTTCCGGCTCGCCGATCTGCGGCAGGGCGAGCGCTACGATCTCTGGGTACAGCACCAGGGGCACGTGTCCGCGCACGTCCCCGGCGTCGAGGCACCGACGGACGAGCCGTTGCGCGTCGAGCTCCGGCCGGCCCGCGTCCTCGCCGGCCGGGTGGTCGGCCCTGCCGGCGAGCCGGTCCCCTACGCGTCGCTGCTGGATTTCGAGGAGAACGGCGCCGGCCAGGGGGACGGGCTCTCCTCCTACGGCTCCCAGGCGAGCACCCTGACCCGGACCGACGCCCAGGGCCGCTTCCGCGCCGACGGTGTGGAGCCCGGGACCCTGAACCTGGAGGTCAAGGCTCCGGAATACAAGACCCGCCGGCTGCGGGGCTTGGTCATTCCCGAGGAGTCGGACGTCGAGAACCTGGAGATCGTCCTGGAACGGGGAGCCACGGTCACCGGGCGGGTCCTCGACGCCCGCGGCGAGCCCGTGGCGGGTGCCGATGTGAGCGCCACACCGATGGAGGCCGGCAGGGGTATCGGCCGGGAGGACCACTCCGCCTCGTCGGAGACCGACGGCGAAGGGCGCTACCGTTTGGGCGGGCTCGACCCGGGCAGCCACCGGATCACGGCGAACCGGTACGCCGAGGGCCAGCACACAGAGACGGAGATCCTCGTCCGGCCCGGAGAAAACGTCGTGAATCTCGCCTTCAGGCGTATCACGGAGGTCTCCGGCCGGGTGGTGGACGAGAGCGGCGAGCCCATCTCCAACGCCTCCGTATCCTTGGGCGGTGCCCACGACGCCAAGGGGGTGCGTAGCGGCCCGGGCGGTCTGTTCCACTTCCCGGCGGTCGAGGATGGAGACTACCAGTTGAGCGGCGGTGGCTCGGGCTTCATTGGCCCCGTCGAGCCGGTGGCGGTGGAGGTCGACGGCCGGCCGGTGCGCGACCTCGAGCTCCGTCTGCGCCGGGGTGGGACCCTGCTGACCGGCCGGCTCCTCGGCTTGGCGCCGGGCGAGTTGGAGCGAGTGACCGTCGCCGCCCAGGCCGAAGGCACCCCCTGGCCGCGCCCGGGCACGGTGAGCCGCGACGGCACCTATCGCCTTCCCGATCTTGAGCCCGGCACCTGGGAGGTCACCGCCGCGCTGAGCTCGGGGCGCCGGGCCCGCGCCTCGATCCGACTGGAGCCGGGTCAGGAGCGGGCGGTGCTCGACCTGGAGATCACCTCCGGCCTGGCCCTCGCCGGCCGCGTGCTGGCGGACGGCGCGCCCCTTCCCGGTGTCCGGATTCTGCTGAGCCGCCAACGCGGCCGCGGCGCCGAGACCACGACCGTCCACGACGGCCGGTTCCGGCTCGAAGGGCTGGAGCCGGGCGCCTATGTCCTGCTGGCGACCCACTCCGCCACCGGCCTGGGCACCGCTCAGGCGGTCGATCTCTCCCAGGACCGTGACCTGCTGGTGGAGATTGCCTCCGGCGCGGTCCGGGGCCAGGTGGAGCTGCCCCCGGGAGAGCCGGCAGCCGGTCTCGACATCTTCCTGGAAGGGACCGACCCTGCCCTCGGCGTCTCCTTCCTGGGCCCCTCCGTCCAGACCGACGCTCAGGGGAGCTTCGAGCTTCCCCGGGTCGCCGCCGGACGCTACCGTCTGACCGTCCGCCGCCGGGGGAGCCCGCTGGCGACGGCCGAGGTCCGGGTCGCGCCCGGGGAGGCGGCGACGGTCCGGGTGGAGCCGGGCGCGGGCGGCGTCCACTAGATCGGGGGCGATTTCTCCGGGCCTCGACCCGACTCATCGGGCGTTCGACCCGACTCATCGGACGTTGGACCCGAGGGTCGAACGGTTCGACCCTCGTCCGACCTCTCGCGACCCGAGGGTCGCGCCTGTGGGGAGTCGGGTCGCGCCTATGGTGGGTCGGGTCGAGCCTCCTCGCAGCCGGGTCGAGCCTCCCTCAACGGGAGCAGCACGCACGCGGCCCGGCTAGACTACCCCGCGTGACCGTCACCGCCGGCCAGCTCCTCGCCGAGGCCCGACCGCGCCTCGCAGCCACCCCGTTCGGCGCCCCGCCGCGCGAGGCGGCGTTC
>DASPJI010000762.1:0-4027 GCA_035628695.1 Thermoanaerobaculia bacterium
CCGGCGGAGATCCGCGGCACGCTGCTCGAGAAGTACCGCGAGCACTTCCGGGACGAGGAGCCGGTGGTCGAGCAGGGGTTGTACTGCGCCGCCTCCGGGCTGGTCTATCCCATCGTCTCGGACATCCCGATCATGCTGATCGAGGAGGCCCTCCCCGCCTCGGCCGTCGGCCGCTGAGCCTGCCGGCTCATGCAGGCGATGCTGGACGTGCAGTCACCATCCGCATCGGCATCCGACCCGGGCCCGGCCCCGGCGCAGCGGGCCGAACGGGTAGGCTTTTGGCTCTTCGCCTCGCATCTGTTCGGTATCTTCGGCATCGCCCTGTCGAACATCCTGCTCGCCGTCTCGGTCCTGGCGGCGCCGCGGACGGTGCGCCGCCCCCTCGAGCTCCGGGAGCTGGCGCCGCTCTTGGTTCCCCTCGGCCTCTACGTCCTGTTGCTCGCCGCCGCCATCGCCGCCTCCTACCAGCCGCGGGACAGCCTGCGCGGCCTGACCGAGGTGTTCAACCTCTCGACGCTGCTCCTCGCCCCCCTCCTGGTGCGCGGCGAGAAGGACGTCCGGCGGCTGGTCGACGGCCTGCTGATGATCGCCGCGCTCTCCGCCGCCTACGGGCTCGGCCAGTACCTGTTCGGCTACGGCGACCTCGACCGCCGGATCCGCGGCACGTTCTCCCACTACATGACGTTCGCGGGCTTCCTGCTGATCTGCGACCTGCTGCTCCTCGCCTCGATGACCTTTTCGGACCGCTGGCGCCAGCCCTGGCGTTGGGTGGCCCTGGCCGCGGTCAACGTCGCCCTGGTGGGGAGCTACACCCGCGGCGCCTGGGTGGCGCTGGGCTTCGCAGTGACCGCCCTCCTGATCGTCCGCGCGCCGCGGCTCCTCCTGGCCTACGTGCCGGCGGCCGTGCTGTTCATCCTGCTGGCGCCGGTGCCGCTGCTGCAGCGCGTCGGCTCCATCGCCGACCTGCGGGACTCGTCCAACTACGACCGCCTGTGCATGGCGAGCGCCGGCCTGACCATGATCCAGGAGCGGCCGCTGTTCGGCATCGGGCCCGAGGGGGTCAAGCACCGCTACGCCATCTACCGGCCGGCGACGGCGCCGCGCTACCAGGTGCCGCATCTGCACAACAGCTTCCTGAACCTCGCGGCGGAGCGGGGGCTGCCGGCCCTCGCCTCCTATCTGGCGCTGACCCTGGTGAGCGCCGGCCTCGCCTGGCGCCGCTATGTCCGCGAGGGAGGACGCCACGGCCCCCGTGCCGACCTCTGGATGGGAGTGCTGCTGGCGCTCTTCGCCTTCAATGTCGCCGGCCTGTTCGAGAACAACTGGGGGGACACGGAGGTGCAGCGCCCCCTGCTGTTCGTTCTCGCCCTCCCCTTCTGTCTGCTCGCCGGCGGCCGGGAGCGGGAGGAGGCGGAGGCCGGCGAGGCCCCGGTGATACACTGACGAGCCCCGGGTACGCCCGTTGCATGGCTCGCGGGCGCCCAATGACCGAGACAGGGCACGGGGATCCACCGCGTTGCGCCTTGACCAGCTACTCGTCCAGCGAGGCCTCTTCGGCAGCCGGGAGCAGGCGCGCCGCGCCGTCATGGCCGGGACCGTCGAGGTCGACGGCCGGCGGGTCGACAAGCCGGGCACGCCGGTGGCCGAGGACGCCCGCCTCGAGCTCCAGGCGCCGAAGGAGCCCTTCGTCTCCCGCGCCGGCCGCAAGCTGGCCCATGCCCTCGACCACTTCGCCATCGATCCGGCCGGCCGCGTCTGCCTCGACGTCGGCGCCTCGACCGGCGGCTTCACCGACTGTCTGCTGCAACGGGGGGCGGCACGGGTCTACGCCCTGGACGTGGGCTACGGCCAGCTCGACCACCGGCTGCGCCAGGACCCGCGGGTGGTGGTGATGGAGCGCGTCAACGCCCGCCACCTGGAGCCGGACGCCCTGCCGGAGCCGGTCGACCTGATCACCGTCGACGTCTCCTTCATCTCCCTCACCAAAGTGGTGCCGGCGCTCGTGCCGCACCTCGCCTCCGGCGGCCTGCTGCTGCCGATGATCAAGCCGCAGTTCGAGGCCGGCCGCGGCATGGTGGGCAAGGGGGGCATCCTGCGCGACGAGACGGTGCGCGCCCGGGTGGTCGAGCAGTGCGCCGGCGAGATGGCGGCGCAGGGGCTGGCCCTCCTGGGGGTCGCCGACTCCGCCGTGCCCGGCGTCGGCGGCAACCGCGAGGCGTTCGCGCTGCTGCGCAAGGAGGCGCCTTGACCGTTCCGACCGTTCCGGACACGACGCCCCCGAAGAAGCCGGCCAAGGCGAGGGCGGGCCGCGGCCGGCGCCGCCTGGAGCGCGTCGGCATCGTCGCCAAGGCGGCGAGCCAGGAGGCGGTCCACACCGCCCACGAGCTGGCCGAGTGGCTGCGCCGCCGCGGCCTCGAAGCCGCCCTCGACGAGGCCACCCTGCGCGCCCGCGGCACCTCCAGCGAAGCCCCCTTCCGGCCCGAGGAGCCCCACGACCTGGTGGTGGCGCTGGGCGGCGACGGCACCCTGCTCGCCGCCGCCCGCACCCTGGCGCCGGATGTCCCCATCCTGGGGGTGAACCTGGGGAACCTCGGCTTCCTCACCGAGGTCGGCCGTGCCGAGCTCTACCCGGCGATGGTCCAGGTGCTGTCCGGCAAGTTCGAGACCGAGGAGCGGTCGCTGCTCGACGTCGAGCTGCTGCGCAACGGCAGCGGCTCGCTCTCCTTCAGGGTGTTCAACGACGCGGTCATCACCAAGAGCGCCCTCGCCCGCATCATCGAGCTGACCTTCTCTTTCGACGGCCACGTCATCGCCCGCTGCCGCTCCGACGGCCTGATCATCTCCACCCCCACCGGCTCGACCGCCTACAACCTGTCGGCCGGCGGGCCGATCCTCTACCCGCTGCTGCCGGTGATCATCCTCACCCCGATCTGCCCGCACACCCTGTCGTTACGGCCGGTGGTGGTGCCGGACGCCGGGCGGGTGGAGATCACCCTGGAGACGCAGCGCGAGGAGGTCTACCTCACCCTCGACGGCCAGGAGGGGACCTCCCTCGGCTACCGGGACACCGTGCGCGTCACCCGCAGCGCGGCGTCGGTGCGGCTGGTCAAGGTGAGCGGCCGCAGCTTCTATGACAGCCTGCGCGGGAAGCTCCGCTGGGGCGGCCTGGAGCGGGGAGGGGGACCGGAGTGAGCGAGCCGGAGGAGCCCTCATCTCCTCCTGACGCGCCGGCGGGTGGCGAGCGGCGGCGTGGCGACCGGCGGCGGCGCGGCTCCGGAGCCTGGGAGGGTCCCGAGCGGCGCGCCGCCGAGCGGCGGCGTCCGGGCCGGGTGCGGCGCTGGGTGGTCCGGCCGTTCGTCTGGGGCCTGCTCATCGTCGCCCTGGTGCTCCTCGGCGCGCTGCTGTTCATCGAGAGCCGCTATGCCCACCAGCGCGCCGCCGACCTGGTGGTGGCGCGCCTCGGCGACGTGCTCAACCGCAAGATCGAGGTGGGCGGGGTGGACTACGGCTTCGCCCCCCTCTCCTTCGAGCTGCGCGACCTGGTCATCGCCGGCCCGCGGCCCGAGGATCCCCCCTTCGCCGTGGTGCCGTTCGTCCGCTTCCAGTTCTCCTGGCGCGACCTGCGCCAGCGGGTGCTGCGCTTGGAGCAGATCGAGGCCATCGGCCCGCGCATCTACGTGCGCTTCAACCCGGACGGCACCAGCAACCTGCCGCAGCTCCGCCGCCAGCCGCAGCGGACCCGCCGCTTCGAGGTGCAGGTCGGGCGCATCCTGGTGGAGGGGGGGAGCGTGCAGCTCGACGAGAAGCGGCTGCCGCTCGACATCGAGGCCCGCGGCGTCTGGGGGCGCCTCATCGGCCGCGCGGAGCGCCAGGGCGAGGGGGGGAACCGCTTCGACGCCTGGCTCACCGTGCCGGAGATCCGCACCACCCTGCCCAACGCCCGCCCCTACCCCTACGAGATCCTGGCGGCCAAGGGGAGCTTCGAGCCCGGCCGCATCCGCATCGCCAGCGCCCTGATGAGCGGCCC
>DASPJI010000763.1:0-2741 GCA_035628695.1 Thermoanaerobaculia bacterium
GAAAAGTGATCTACCACCTCCTCGGCGGCCTCCACTCGACCGAGACCGGCAGCCCCGAGATGCTGATGGAGCTAGCCTACCGACTCGCCGTCTCCGAGCGGCCCGAGATCCGCGCCATCCGCGAGAACGCCATCGTCCTCATCACCCCCGTGGTGGAGCCCGACGGCCGCGACCGCATGGTGGACTGGTACGAGCGCAACCTGCGGGGCCGGGACCTTCCCTACGAGGTGCTGACCCAGATCGACAGCCCGCCGTACTGGGGACGCTACGTCTTCCACGACAACAACCGCGACGGCATGCAGCTCACCCAGGCCCTCACCCGCGCCGTCCACGAGACCTTCTACGCCTATCACCCGCAGGTCATGCACGACCTGCACGAGTCGGTGCCGCTCCTCTACATCTCCACCGGGACCGGGCCCTACAACCCGGCCATCGACCCGGTGACGATCAACGAGTGGACCCAGATCGCCCACCACGAGGCCGGAGCGCTGGCCGGCATGGGGCTGCCCGGCGTCTGGGTCTGGGGCTTCTGGGACGGCTGGTGGCCCGGCTATCTCAACTCCGTGGCCAACAACCACCACGGGATTTCCCGCTTCTACGAGACCTTCGGCAACACCCTGCCCGGGACCTACGAGCGCGACCTCTCCGAATCCCGCTACGCCGGCAAGAAGGTCACCGAGGTCCAGTGGTACCGCCCCTGGCCGCCGGACAAGAAGGTCCGCTGGTCGCTGCGCAACAACACCAACTACATGCAGGCCGGAGTGCTCGCCGCCCTCCACTACGCCGCCCTGCACCGCCGGGAGCTCCTGGAGGGGGTCTGGCTCAAGGCGAGCCGGTCGCTGGAGAAGGGGAGGAGCCAGGCCCCGTACGCCTGGGTCTTCCCGGCCGAGCAGCGCGACCCCGCCCGCCTCGCCCATCTGGTCAACCAGCTCCGCGCTCACCGGATCGAGGTCCACCGCCTGACCGCCGAGCTGAAGCTGGGGAGCAAGAGCTGGCCCGCCGGCAGCTACGTGGTCCGCATGGACCAGCCGTACCGTAACCTCGCCGTCACCCTGCTCGAGGAACAGAAGTTCCCCGCCGACGAGCCCAACCCACCCTATGACGACGTGGCCTGGACCTGGCCCCTCCTCTACGGCGTGGCCGGCGACCGGGTGGATGACAAGAAGGTCTTCGATGCTACCCCGGAGCGAATGGAGGCGGTGACCGCCGACGTCTCCGCCGCCGGTGGCATCGACGGGGCGGCGACCGATGGGGAAGTCTTCCTGCTCCGCGACACGGGCCAGACGTCGCTCCTCGAGGCGCGCGTCCTCCTGGGGAGCCATCAGGTGGACGCGGCCGAGACCTCCTTCAAGGCCGGCGGCGTCTCGTATCCGGCGGGGAGCTGGATCGTCCAGGCGCCGCGCGGCGAGGTGGAGGAGATCGCGGCCCGCCTCGGCCTGCGTTTCGCCGCGGCCGGGGCGATGCCGGATGTCCGCCGCCACCTGGTGGACCTGCCGCGCCTGGCGCTGCTCCATACCTGGACCGCCACCCAGGACGCCGGCTGGGCGCGCTACACCCTGGACCGCGCCGGCGTCCCCTACACCCTGATCAGCGACGGCGACCTGCGGCGCGGCGGCCTCGTCGAGCGCTTCGACGTCATCCTCTTCCCGAACAGCCGGGGGGACTTCGCCAGCATGGTGCACGGCATCGACCCCGCCTGGGGTCCCCTGGCCTACACCAGCACGCCCGAGACCCCCAGCCTCGGCACGCCCAACGCCGCCGAGGACATCACCGGCGGCATGGGGTTCGAGGGGCTGGTGGAGCTGCAGCGCTTCCTGCGCGGCGGCGGCACCCTGATCACCCTGGCCAACTCCGGCACCCTGGCGGTGCAGGGGGGCCTGGTGCGCCGGATCGAGGGGCCCGAGCGGCCGTTCACGCCGGGCTCGGAGCTGACCGCCAAGGTGGTGCGGCCGGAGCACCCCCTGGCCTACGGCTACGAGGAGATCACCAGCGTCTTCCGCGGCAACGGCCCGCTCTGGGACGTTGACAAGCGCGACCGCGGCCGGGTGGTCCTGCAGTTCGGCACCAAGGATGTCGACAAGGAAGAGGAGAAGGACAAGGACGCGAGCGGGACGATCGAGGTGGAGGACATCGACGACACGGAGCCGGGCACGAAGAAGGACGAGAAAAAGGAGAAGGAGGCGCCGAAGAAGAAGCTCGTCCTCTCCGGCTTCGTCCGCAACGAGTCCGAGGTGGACGGCAAGCCGGCAATCCTCGACCTGCCGGTGGACGGGGCCGGCGGCGAGAGCGGGGGCCGGGTGATCCTCTTCGCCTTCAACCCCCTGCACCGCCATCTGAACCTGTCCGACTTCCGGCTGGTCTACAACGCCATCCTTCACTGGAACGACCTGCCCCGGTAGGGAGAGTGACGATTTTGTGAGCTTCGTGCCGGCAGGGTGCTCGCTTTCAAGCCCATGGTGCACCATGTCTCTTGAGGACGACTTGTGAAGCCATCTCTCCACAAGACGCCCGAGCGCCAGCCGGCGGGCAATCACGCCGGACTCCCTTCCGAAGCCGCGGCCCCGGGCGCGGGGCCGCGGCGGGTTTCTCCCTCCAATCCCGCGAGCGTCGTCGAGCGCTGGGCTTTGCGGCTCGCCGCAGCTGCCATCGCCCGTCCCCGGCTGGCCGTCATCCTGGCCCTGGTCGTCGTCCTGGCTGCCGCTCCCGGGCTCCTCCGTCTGGAGCTGCGCACCGACGGCCGC
>DASPJI010000764.1:0-5355 GCA_035628695.1 Thermoanaerobaculia bacterium
GCCTTCCTCCTCATGGAGCTGGTCTGGTACCGGATGCTCGCACCGCTCCTCGGCGGCTCGTCCTACACGTTCGGCCTGATCCTCGCCGTCGCCCTCCTGGGTATCGGCGCCGGCGGCCTCCTCTACGGCGCCGGGCCGCTCAAGCGCCGGCCGACGCTCCTCGCCTTCGCCGTCACCTGCGCGCTGGAGGCGCTCTTCCTCGCCCTCCCCTTCGCCCTGGGGGACCGCGTCGCCGTGCTCGCCGCCCTGCTGCGCCCCCTCTCCGGCGCCGGGTTCGGCCCGCTGGTCCTGGCCTGGACGGCGATCACCTCCCTGGTGGTGCTGCCGGCGGCGCTCGTCGCCGGCTATCAGTTCCCCCTGCTCATCGCCCTCCTGGGGAGCGGACGGAAGGAGGTGGGGCGCGAGGTGGGGCTCACCTACGCCGCCAACACCGTGGGCGCGATCCTCGGCTCCATCGCTGGCGGCTTCGGCCTGATCCCCCTGCTCTCGGCGCCGGGGACCTGGCGGCTGGTGGTGCTCCTCCTCCTCGCCCTCGCCGGCGTGGCGGCCGCGGCCGCCCTGCGATCCGGCTCGCCGCTCCGAGCCGCCGCGGCCCCGGTGGCGGTGGGCGCCGTCGCCCTGGTCTGCTGCTTCATGCCGGGCCCCACCGCCTTCTGGCGCCACAGCCCCATCGGCGCCGGACGCGTCCGCGCCGCCGACTGGCAGGGGCCCAACGACCTGCGGAGCACCATGCACTCCCGCCGCCGCGGCCTGATCTGGGAGCGGGACGGGGTCGAGAGCAGCGTCGCCCTGGAGGGGAAACAGGAGCTCGCCTTCCTGGTCAACGGCAAGGCCGACGGCAGCGCCCGCACCGACGGACCCACCCAGGTGATGAGCGGCCTGATCGGGGCCATCCTCCATCCGGACCCGCGGCGCTCCCTGGTCATCGGCCTGGGGACCGGCAGCACCGCCGGCTGGCTGGCCGCCGTCCCGGGTATGGAGCGGGTCGACGTGGTGGAGCTGGAGCCCGCCATCGAGGACGTGGCCCGCGCCTGCGCGCCGGTGAACCACCAGGCCCTGGACGACCCCAAGCTCCACCTGGTTATCGGCGACGGCCGGGAGGTCCTCCTCACCACCGGCGAGCGCTACGACGTCATCTTCTCCGAGCCCTCCAACCCCTACCGCGCCGGCATCGCCAGCCTGTTCACCGCCGACTTCTACGAGGCGGCCCGCCAGCGGCTGCGCCCCGGCGGCCTGTTCATCCAGTGGCTGCAGGGATACGAGCTGGACGCCCAGGTGGTGCGCACCGTCTACGCCACCCTGGCCGCGGTCTTCCCGTCGGTCGAGACTTGGGAGGTCAACGCCGGCGACCTGCTGCTGGTGGCCAGCCTGGAGCCGATGGCCCACGACGTCGGCCGGGTGCGCGCCCGCGCCGCCCAGGAGCCCTATCGCAGCGCCCTCTCCCGGACCTGGGGTGTCGGCGGCGCCGAGGGGCTCTACACCGGCTACCTCGCCTCCCCGGCGTTCGCGCGGGCGGTGGCGCAGGGCGAGGGGGGAGGGGTCAACACCGACGACCGGCCGGTGCTGGAGTTCGGCTTCGCCCGCAACCTCGGGCGCTCCGGCCTGTTCCGCACGGAGGACCTGGTGCGGCTGGCGCGGGACCGGCGCGAGGACCGGCTGACGGTAGGCCGCGGGTCCCTGGACGTGGCCCTGCTGGAGGAGCTGCGCACCGCCCGGTCCGCCTTCTGGGAGCGGACCCCGGACGATCCGCCCGCGGACGCCGGCGTGGACTTCGGGTCGCGGGTCCGGGCGCGGCAGGCCTATCTCACCCCCTCCATGACCCAGTCCTGCGCCCACTGGCTCGCCCAACCCGAGCCGCCGCGCGCCGACATCGACGTCCTGCTGCTCGCCGAGTGCCTCGCCTCCCGGGGAGACGCCCGGGCGCTGGAGCAGGTGCCCCGGCTGCGGCAGCGCAGCCCCACCGAGGCGGAGCTGGTGCTGGCGCTGTACCATGGCTCGGCGGGGAACCGGGACCTGGCCCGGCATCACCTGACCACGGCCATCCGCGCCTTCCGCACCGATCCCTGGCCCTTCCTCCCCATGGCCGAGCGGATCCTCTTCTACGAGGTCCGGCGGGGTCAGGGGGATCCGGAGACCGCCCGCATCCTCTTCAGCGAGCTGGAGCAGCCGTTCGCCGTCAACCTCCTGAACGAGGGGCGGCAGCAGCTCCGCGTCGACCTCTCCCGGGTCCTTGGCCGGTCGGAGGACTGCATCGGCGCCCTCGCCCCCTTCGAGCCCGACGTGCCGTGGGAGGAGGGGTTCCTGCGCCAGCGCTACCGGTGCTACCGGCTGGCGAACCACCGGCTGGAGGGGCGGGCGGGCCGTGACCTGGAAGCTTTCCTGGATGCCGCGCCCCCCAGCCTGGAGGCGGGGCTGCCCGCCGCCCTTCCCTCCCCCGCCCCCTCCCCCGCGCCTTGACCCCCGGCGCGCCATCTCTATAGGCTCACGGGGCCACCCGCTTCCGGGTGGATACGGGAGGGGTTTATAGAATGGAGTCGATCCGAACCATCGGAGTCGTGGGCGCCGGGACCATGGGGCACGGCATCGCCCAGGTGGCGGCCCACAGCGGCTTTGACGTCATCCTGGTGGACGTCGCGCCGCAAGCGCTGGAGCGCGGCGTCGCGCAGATCGGCAAGGGGCTGGAGCGCCTGGTCGCCAAGGGGAAGCTCGCCGCCGAGGAGCGCGACCAGGCCCTCGCCCGCGTCCGCCCCGAGTCCCGGGTCGCCGCCCTCGCGGCCGCCGACCTGGTGGTCGAGGCCGTGGTCGAGCGCCTCGAGGTCAAGCAGGCGGTGCTCGCCGAGCTCGACCGCGCCTGCCGGCCGGCGGCCATCCTCGCCACCAACACCAGCTCCATCTCGATCACCAAGCTGGCCGCGGCCACGTCGCGGCCGGAGAAGGTCATCGGCATGCACTTCATGAACCCGGTGCCGGTGATGCAGCTCGTCGAGATCATCCGCGGCCTCGCCACCTCCCAGGAGACCTACGGCCTGGTCGAGGCGGCGTCCCGCGCCATGGGCAAGACCCCGGTCGAGGTGCACGACGCCCCCGGGTTCGTCTCCAACCGCGTGCTCATGCCGATGATCAACGAGGCCATCTTCTGTCTCTACGAGGGGGTGGGGAAGCCCGAAGCCATCGACAGCGTTATGAAGATGGGTATGAACCACCCGATGGGCCCTCTGGCGCTGGCCGACCTCATCGGCCTGGATGTCTGTCTCGACATCCTGCGGGTGCTCCACGAGGGTTTCGGCGACCCGAAGTACCGTCCCTGCCCGCTCCTGGTGAAGATGGTCGACGCCGGTTACCTCGGCCGCAAGTCCGGCCGGGGTTTCTACGACTATGCCGGGAGCTGACGCAGCGGCCGGCGCGGGCAGGGCCCGGCCGGCGGAGGATCGGATGTACTGTCAAGTCTGTGGCGCTCTGAACCGGGACGACCACGAGTTCTGCGTCCGCTGCCACCAGAAGCTGCTGGTGCTGTCGGGCGTGGTGCGCGAGGAGGAGGAGCCGTACGAGGAGGGGCTGGAGGAGAGCTTCTCCTTCGACGAGCACCTCCTCGAGCGGATCTCCATCCTGGAGGAGGCGGTCAAGCGGACCGCCGAGACGGTGCGCCAGGTGCTCTCCGCCCTGCACAAGCAGGAGAAGCACATCCTCATCAACCAGACCGGGCTGTCGACGCTGCGCGAGCTGCTCGAGCAGAAGAAGGTCGTCGGCTGGGAGGAGTGGAGCGACCTCTGGGAGTCCAAGATGGACTACCAGCTCCTCGCCCTGGAGAAGCGGGAACGCTTCCTCGCCATCAAGGAGCGGATCGCCGCCCTGCATCACGGCGACAAGCGCAAGGTCTTCCTCCAGCACCTGGAGGACGCCGAGTACGCCCTCTTCGCCTTCGACATCGAGCGCGCGGTGACCGCCCTCGAGTCCGCCTTCAAGCTCGACCGCGACAACTACGAGCTGGCCTACTTCCTGGGCGAGACCTATTTCAACGAGGGGGCCGCCGAGCAGGCGCTGTCGTACTTCGTCCGCGTCCTCGAGGTGAAGCCAGACCATTACGAGGGGCTGGTCTACAGCGGCGTCATCCACTACGAGCGGGGGGACCACAACCGCGCCGAGGAGTACCTGAAGCGCGCGGTGTCGATCTACCCGGAGAGCTTCCTCCCCCACTTCAGCCTGGGCGCGGTCTACGCCGGCCAGGGGAACCTGGCCAAGGCCGTGCTGTTCCTCGAGCGGGCGGTGCAGGTGGACGCGGTGCCGCAGGCCCTGTACCTCCTGGGAAGCTGCCTTTACGAGATGGGCCGCCTGTCGGCGGCGATCGAGAACCTGCAGGAGGCGGTGCGGCACGACCCGGCGTTCGAGGAGGCCTATCATCTGCTGGGGCTCGCCTATCTCGACCGCCACTGGACCCGCAAGGCGCTGGAGGCGTTCCGCCAGGCGCAGCGGCTGAACCCCAAGCGCCTGCGCTACCAGGACCTGATCCGCTACCTCTCCGGCCACGACGGCACGCCGCTGCCCGGCGTCGACGGCGAGGCGGGCGTCTGGTTCACCCAGGGCGAGGACTCGCTGGCCCGCGGCAACCTCAAGCAGGCGCTGTTCTCCTATCGCCGCGCCCTGGCGCTCGATCCGGAGAACCCGACACTCCTCATGTCGTACGCCCTCCTCTGCCTGCACCTGAACCGCAGCCAGGAGATCGAGGCGGTCACCCGCAAGGTGCTGGACCTGAACCCGGGCGAGACGCTCAAGGCCACGGCCTACGCGGCGCTGATGGAGGCGCTGCGCAGCCAGGGCAAGTTCCGCGAGGGCAACCGCATCGGCCTCCTGCTCCTCGACGAGGGGAGCTCCAACTTCACCAAGTCGATCGCCTACTACGAGATGGCGTACAACCTGGCGGAGATGGAAGAGGATCTGGACAAGGCGCTGGACTACGCCCGCCAGTCGGTGGAGCTGTCGCCCGACGAGATCAAGCAGTTCCCGCTGGCGGCGCTCGGCTGGGTGCACTACAAGCGCAAGGAGTTCGACAAGGCCATCGACTTCCTGTCCAAGTCGTCCGACCTGGGCCCCTCCTCGAACACGCTGACCCACCTGGGTATGGCGCTCCTCGCCTCGGGCGAGGAAGAGGAGGCGCGCTCGGTCCTCGCCCGCGCCCGCACGCTGGGCGCCCGCGGCGAGGGGCTGCAGGAGAAGATGATGGAGTGCATGAAGGACTCGACGCGCCTCCTCCAGCGGGTCCGCAAGAGCGCGCCGAAGAAGTAGGGGGGCCTCCGCGCCCATGCCGCCCCTCCTGCGCATCGACCCTGGCGATCCCCGCCCGATCTGGCGGCAGATCGA
>DASPJI010000765.1:0-3601 GCA_035628695.1 Thermoanaerobaculia bacterium
GGTCAACGGCTCGCTGCGCGACGACGACGGCGCCTCCTCCTCGGCCGAGCGGCCGAAGGAGGTGCAGGTGGTGCTGCACTGAGCCGCGGCACCACGGCGGGGGCCGCGGGCAGGTGATACCGTTGGCCCCCATGCGGCGGCTCGTCCTTCTTCTCGTCCTTCTCCTCCCCGCCGCCGGGTGTCACAGGGCCGACTCGGCGCCTCCATCCGGCCCGGTCCAGTTCGCCTGGTCCGGAGCGGTGACACCGACATCGGCACGGATCAACGCCAAGCTCGTGCGCGAGAGCGCCCGGGTGCGACTGCAGGTGAGCCCCGCTCTCCGGATTCCCGGCCTGGAAGAGCCCCTCCGCACCCCGTTCCAGACCGCCACCCCGGCCCGCGCCAACGTGGTCTCGTTCGAGGTCACGGGCCTGCGGCCGGACACCGAGTACCGCTACGCCGTCGAGGTGGACGGCGAGATCGAGGAGGACCGGCAGGGGCGCTTCCGCACCTTTCCGGACCGGCCGGCCTCCTTCCGGGTGGTGCTCGCCTCTTGTGCGAACACCGGCTCCGATCATCCGGTGTTCGACACCATCCGCGGGCTCGATCCCCTGTTCTTCCTCCACATGGGGGACTTCCACTACGAGGACATCTCGCGGCCGGAGCGGCGGCTTTATCGCCGCGCCTTCGACGCGGTCTTCGCTTCGCCGCGCCAGTCGGTCCTCTACCGCGACGTGCCCGTGGCCTACATGTGGGACGACCACGATTTCGGCGGCAACAACTCCGACCGCACCAGCCGGGGGCGGGAGGCGGCGCGGCTCACGTATCAAGAGTACGTCCCCCACTACCCGCTGCCGGCGGGCCGCGGCGACGTCCCCATCTACCAGGCCTTCACTGCCGGCCGCGTCCGCTTCATCGTGACCGACCTGCGCTCGGCGCGGAGTCCCGCGGGGTCGGCCGATGACGCCGGCAAGACCATGATGGGGGCGGCCCAGAAGGCCTGGTTCCTGCGCGAGCTGCTGGACGCCCACCGCGCCGGCATGCTGGTGGCCTGGGTGAGCACCGACCCCTGGATCGAGCAGAAGACGCAGGGGAGCGACCGCTGGGGGGGCTATAGCACCGAGCGGCGCGAGATCGCCGACTTCATCGCCCGGCACCGCATCGACGGCCGCCTGGTGGTCCTCTCGGGCGACGCCCACATGCTGGCCATGGACGACGGCACCCACTCGGGCTACTCCTCGGCCGGGGGGCGCGGCTTCCCCGTGCTGCACGCCGCCGCTTTGGACCGCCGGGGCTCGGTCAAGGGCGGCCCCTACACCGAGGGGCCCTTCCCGAACCGCACGCGCATCACCCGCCACGACGGCCAGTTCGCGGTCATGGAGGTGCGCGACGAGGGCGGCCCCGAGATCTGTATCGAATGGAGCGGCCGCCGGCAGCAGCTCCGCACCCCCATCGTGACCGAGCTGTTCCACTGGGAGAGGTGCTTTCCCGCGCCGCCGGCGCCGGCCCCCGCCTCCCCCGGCCCCCTCTAGCGGCGAATCCCGTCTCCGTATCCACCCGAGCGGTGGTAACCTCCACTCGTCTCGGCAAAAAGACGATGAGGAGCCCTAAATCGCTGCTCGTGGGGTGCCTGGCCGCGGCTCTGGCAGGCGGAGCCGGTCCGGCGCCCGAGGTTCGGGATCGGCGGCCAGGAGAGGCGGTCGAGAGGGAGCTGGCCGGCGGCGAAGCCCATGCCTGGAGGCTGGAAACGGCGGCCGGACGCCCCCTGCTGGTGACCGTCGAGCAGCGGGGCACCGACGTGACCATCGAGGCCTTCTCTCCCCAAGGGGGAAGCGTGGCCGTGGTGGACACCCCGACCGGGCGTGACGGCCCCGAGTCCCTGCTCGTCGAGCCCGCGGCGGCGGGGAGCTGGCGGCTGGAGGTCCGCTCGCCGGCGCGGGCGGCGGCGCCCGGCCGCTACGCGATCCGCGTCGAGGAGCTGGACCCCGTGTCCCCGACCGGCCAGCGGCGCATCAAGGCCGAGCGGCTGATGACGGACGCGGCGCGGCTCTATGGCGCGGGGACCGCGGACGCCCGCCGGCAGGCGGCGGAGCGCTACACCGCCGCGCTCGCCCTCTGGAGCGAGCTGGGCCACAGGGAGAAGGAGGCCGCCGCCCTCTTCTGCCTGGGCGCCCTGCACCGCTCGCTGGGCGACGCCCGCAAGGCGTTGGACGCGTATGAGCCCGCCCTCCCCCTCTGGCGCGGGCTGGGGAACCGGGAACGGGAGATCGACACCCTCAACCGCCTCGGGCTCTCCCACTCGGCCCTCGGCCGGCAGAACGAGGCTCTGGCCCTCTTCCGGCAGGCCCTGGATATCGCCCGCGATGCCGTCGATCCCTATCGCGAGGCGGAGGCCCTGGCCAATGTCGGCTTCATCCAGCACTCCCGGGGCAGCCTGCGGGAGGCGCTGGAGAGCTACGGCCGGGCCCTGGAACGGTTCCGGGCCGCGGGCGATCCGTGGCAGGAGGCGACGGTCCTCAAGAACCTGGGCGGCGCCTGGGACCGGCTGGGCGAGCCCCAGCAGAGCCTGGACCACTACCGGCAGGCCCTGGACCTGGCGCGCGCCCTCGGCGACCGGGCCGGCGAGGCCGGCATCCTGGCCAACCTGGCCGTGACCTACCGGGAGACCGGGGAGATGGGGGAGGCCCTGGCCCGCTATGACGAGGCCCTGACCCTCTTCCGGGAGCTGGGGGACCGCCGCTGGCAGGGGAGGGTCCTGAACAACATCGGCTTCGCCTATCTCCTGCTGGGAGAGGCGGGCCGGGCCGTCCCCTACTACGAGCAGGCCCTGGAGCTGCGGCGGGCGACGGGGGACCGGCTGGGGGAGGCCATCACCCTCAACAACCTGGGGCGCGCCCGCGGAGTGCTGGGGGAGACGCGGCAGGCCCTCGACCTCCACCGCCAGGCGCTGGACCTCGCCCGCGACCTCGGGGACCGGCAGGAGGAGGCGAACGCGCTGGGTCTCCTGGGGCAGGCCCGCGCTGCGGCCGGCGACCTCGCCGGCGCGCTCCAAGACCTGGGACGCGCCGTCGAGCTGCAGCGGACCGTCGAGGACCGCCGGCCGCTCGCCCGCTTCCTCCAGCGGACGGGCGAGGTCCAGGCCCGCCAGGGGGACCTGCCGGCGGCGCTCGCCAGCTTCGAGCAGGCCCTGGCCCTGCGCCGCGCCATGGCCGACCGCTCCGGCGCGGCCGAGACCCTGGACTCGCTGGCCCGCGCCGAGCGCGCCGCCGGCCGCCTCGACACCGCCCGGGCGCGCGCCGAAGAGGCGCTCGGCGTCATCGAGTCCCTGCGCGGAGCGGTCGAGAACCCCGACCTGCGCGCCTCGTTCCTCGCCTCGCAGCGCCGGGCCTACGAGCTCTACGTCGACCTTCTCATGGAGCTGGACGGCCGCGAGCCGGGGCGGGGCTGGGCCCGGGCGGCCCTGGAGGCCAGCGAGCGGTCCCGCGCCCGCAGCCTCCTCGAGCTGCTCCACGAGGCGGGCGCCGACGTGCGCGAGGGTATCGATCCCGGCCTCCGCGAGCGGGAGCGCTCACTGCGCCAACGGCTGAACGCCAAGGCCCTGCGGCGGCTCGAGCTGCTGAGC
>DASPJI010000766.1:0-9509 GCA_035628695.1 Thermoanaerobaculia bacterium
TCGGGGATCGTCGCCAGGAACGACGGCACCACGGCCATTTCGGTGATCCGCAGCCGGCGCAGCTCCTCCACCAGCCCCGGCCCGGACAGCAGGGTGTCGCGGGAGAGTTGGAACAGCGTGCCGCCGGCGAGCAGGGTCGGAAAGACCTCCAGCACCGAGGCATCGAACGATGGCGAGGTCGTCTGCGGCACCCGGCTCTCCGGCCCCAGGCCCAGGAGGCGGCGCGCCTCGAGCACGAAGCCGGCCAAGCCGCGGTGCCGGGTCACGATGCCCTTGGGCTGGCCGGTGGAGCCCGAGGTGTAGATGACATAGGCGGCGCCCTCCCCCGCCGGCCCCCTCTCCCGCCCCTCCCCATCCTCCTCTCTGGCAGAGGGAAGGTCATCCACGCTCAACACCCTGCACCCATCCGGCACCGGCAGGTCCTCCAGCAACGCCTGCCGGGTCACCAGCACCGGCGTCGCGGAGTCCTCGATCAGGAAACGTAGGCGCTCGGCCGGATACTCGGGATCGAGCGGCACCCAGGCGCCGCCGGCCCTCCAGACGCCGATCATCGCGGCGATCAGGTCGGGCGAGCGCTCCATACACAGGCCGACCCGGACCTCGGGCCGCACGCCGAGCTCGCGCAGGCGGCGGGCAAAGCCGCCGGCCTTCTCCCAGAGCTCGCGGTAGGACATGGTGGTGCCGTCCGGCCCTACGATCGCGGGTGCATCCCCGCGCTCCGCGACGGCCCTTTCGAGAAGAACGTCCATCGAGAGGTCTGGCAGTGGCGTGGCCGGGCCGGCCGCGTCCGCCAGGACACGGCGCCGGCCGGCGTCATCGAGGAGCGAGAGATCCTCCACTGGGCGGTCGAGGCTGGACGCCATCGCCTCGAGCAGCGTGCGGACGCCGTGCAGGAGGCGCTCCGCCGTCTCCAGGTCATAGCGCCGGCGGTCCCAACTGAGGCGGAGCTGCAGCCCGTCGAGAGGGACGACGGAGAGGTTGAGCGGGTAGTTGGTGCGCTCGAAGACCTCCAGGTCGCGCACCTTCAACTCGTCCGTGCCCTGCTGCAGGGAGACGTCCCGCGGATAGTTCTCGAAGGCGACGAGGGCCTGGAAGAGCGGCTCGCCGGGGCGCACGCCGCTCCACTTCTGGACCTCGGAGAGCGGGCTGTGCTCGAAACCGCGCAGCTCCAGAAACCGGTCCTGTAGCCCCCGCAGCCAGGCCGCCAGCTCTTTGCTCTCCTCGATCCGCACCCGCACAGGCAGGGTGTTGATGAACAGTCCGACCATGGCGTCAGAGCCACGCAGGTGGGGTGGCCGGCCCGAGACGATGGTGCCGAAGACCACATCCTCCTCACCGCTCGCGCGCGCCAGAAGGAGCGCCCAGGCGGCCTGGGTCATGGTGCCGAGCGTCACCCCGGCGCGCCGTGCCGCCTCCTCCATTGTCGCCTGCGTCGCGAGCGGCAGGTCCAGGGTCCGCTCCTCGTAGGAGGGCGTGCCTCGCACGGGAGAGGTGGAGGACAGGGGCAGCGGCGTGGGGGTAGTGAAGCCGTCGAGCATCTGCCGCCAGAACGCCTCGGCCTCGGCGAGGTCCTGCGTCTCCAGCCAGGCGATGTAGTCGACGTAGGGCCGCGACGGCGGCAGGCCGGCGATGCCGGCGTACCCGGCGAAGACCTCGCGCAGCACCCGCGCCAACGACCAGCCGTCGAGCAGCAGGTGGTGGTGACTCCACAGGAAGCGCCAGGTGCGCTCGCCGAGGCGAACCAGGGTGATGCGCAGCAGCGGCGGACGGCCGAGGTCGAACCCGAGACGGCGGTCGCTGTCGATCAGCGCTTCGAAACGCGCCGCCTGCGCCTCTTCCGGCAGCCCGCGCCAGTCCTCCTCGCGCCAGGGGACCTCCACCTGCCGGTAGACCACCTGCACCGGGCGTTCCACCTCTTCCCAGTGGAACGACGCGCGCAGCACGGGATGGCGCGCCACGGCCGCCTCCCACCCCCGGCGCAGCGCCGCGGGGTCCAGCTTTCCCACCAGCGTGCAGAGGGCCTGCTCGACGTACTGGCCCGCGTCCGGATCGCTCAGGCTGTGGAACAGCATCCCCTCCTGCAGAGGGGAGAGACGGTAGATGTCTTCGATGGGATTCATCTATCTCCGTTGCCTCCCGATCTTCCCCATCAGCCGGTCGAGCTGCTCCGCTCCGAGCCCGGCATGCGGGAAGTCCACGGGCGTATGACCGGACGCCTCGCCGCCCAGACAGTGGGCGATCAGTCCGCGCAAATGGTCGAGCGCCGCCGCCGCCACCCGCTCGATGGTCTCGGGGAGCCAGCGGCCGCGGTCGTAGATCCAGACCAGGCGCAGCTCGCCACCCAGCACCACGGCGTCGATCGCCAGTGGATGCGGGCGCGGGTTGCGCGGATCGCTCGCTCCGCCCCCTGGCTCGGGCGCCAACCGGAACGGACCGGAGCTGGCCACAGGGTCGTCCGTCCGGCCCAGGTAGTTGAACGAGACGTCGGGCCGCGGCTGGCGGCGCAGGGCCGCGGCGGCTTCGTCGTCGGCGAGGTGACGGAGGAGGCCGTAGCCGATGCCGCGCCCAGGTACCCGCCGCACCCGCTCCTTGACCTCCTTGAGCGACGCGCCGGGGCCGCCGCCGTCCGGCAGCTCCAGCCGCAGCGGCCAGGTGGAGGTGAGCCAGCCCACCGTGCGCGACAGGTCGACGTCGTCGAACAGCCGCTCGCGGCCGTGCCCCTCGATGGCGAGGACGGCCGTGCGCTCGCCGCGCCACTCCGCCAGGGCCTCGGCCACCGCGGTGAGCAGCACCTCCTCGGTACGTACCGGCCAGGCCTCCGGCACCTCGGAGACGAGCCGCCAGGTGTCCGCGGCGTCGAGCCGCACCTCCACCCGGCCGGCCGCGCCTTCCAGCGGCGGGCCCACGCTGCGGCCAGCGGGCAGGTCGGCCGGCAGCGGCGCGGCGCGGTCGCCGGCCTCGCGCCAGACGTCCAGCTCCTGGCGCAGCTCCGCGGTGCGGGCGTACTCGCGGAGCCGCTCGGCCCAGCGCCGGAACGAGGTGGTCTTCGGCGGCAAGGGGAGCCCCGCCGCGGCGGCGCGCAGGTCGGCGAGCAGGACCGGCCAGGAGACGCCGTCCACCACCAGGTGATGGACCACGAGGAGGAGCCGGACCGGATCGGCGCCCCGAGTGAACAGCGCGGCGCGTAGGAGAGGACCGCGCTGGAGGTCGAAGCTCGCCTGGACCGCGCCGACCGCCGCCGCGAAGGCGGCCTCCCGCACGCCTGCGGGCAGGGCGGAGAGGTCGAACAGCGTGAACGGCGCCGCGCCGGCCTCCGGCGTTTCCGGCAGCGGCGCGACCTCCTGGCGCCAGCCGGCGCCGGTGCGGACGAAGCGGGCGCGGAGCTGGTCGTGGTGCTCGACCAGGCGCGCCACCGCCCGGGCGAGCGCCGCCGGATGGATCGCGGCCCCGTCCGCCTCCAGCAGCAGGGAGAGGTTCCAATGCCAGGGTACCGGCAGGCCCACGTCCTCCAAGATCCAGCGCTGGACCGGCGTCAGCGGGACGGGGCCGGTGACCGGCCCCTGCTCGGCATCGGTGCGTGGCGCGCCCGCGGCCACCGCCGCCAGGCCGGCCACCGTCGGGTGCGCGAAGAGCTGCCGCGGCTCGACGAACAGCCCGGCCTCGGCGGCGCGCGAGACCACCTGGATCGCGAGGATCGAGTCGCCCCCCAGGGCGAAGAAGTCGTCGTGGAGGCCGACGCGGTCGCGCTTCAGGGCGCTGGCCCAGATGGCCACGAGCAGCCGCTCCTTGTCCGTCGCCGGCAGGTCCGCCGTGTCCTGCGGGTTCGGCGGCTTCCCGGTGTCCGGCGCCTCGGGCTGGAGCCGGGAGAGGGCGCGCCGGTCCAGCTTGTGGTTCGAAGTGAGCGGCAGCGCCTCGAGAAGGACGAACGCGGCCGGCATCATGGGCTCGGGGAGGCGCTCCCGCAGCCAGCTCCTCAGCTCGACTTGGCTCACCTCCTCGTACAGCGCCACGCAGGCCATCAGCCGGCCCTCCCCCTCACGCAGGACGACCGCCGCCTCGCGCACCGCGGGGTGCTCCTGTAGGATAGCCTCGATCTCTCCCGGCTCGATGCGGATCCCGCGCACCTTGACCTGGCCGTCCAAGCGGCCGAGGAAGTCCAGCCGCCCGTCCGGGAGGTGGCGGGCGCGGTCGCCGGTGCGATAGAGCCGTGAGCCGGGCTCGCCGGAGAAGGGGTCGGGCACGAAGCTGGCGGCCGTCAGCTCCGGTCGGCCGAGGTAGCCGCGCGCCAGGCTGGGGCCGCCGACGCAGATCTCGCCGTGCGCGCCGAGCGGGACCGGCTGGAAGCAGGCGTCCAGCACGTCGATGCGGAGGTTGGCGAGAGTCCGGCCGATCGATGGACGCGGCAGGCCTCCCAGCCCGGGCTCGACCCGATCCGCCGTACAGCAGACCGTCGTCTCGGGGGGGCCGTAGTTGTTGAACAGCTGGACTCTCGCGGCCCAGCGCGACGCCAGCTCGGGCGGGCAGGCCTCACCGCCCATGACGACACCGCGCAGGCTGGCGAACGACTCCTCCGGCACGCTGGCCAGGACGGTGGGGGTCAAGGCGCCGAGGGTGGCGGCGCGCTCCGCCGCGAAGCCGGCGAGCTCCGGGCCGGCGAGCAGCGTGCCCGGGCTAGCGACGTGCAGCGCCCGGCCGGCCGGAAGAGCCATCGCCATCTCGAGGACCGAGGCGTCGAAGCCGGGCGCGGTCACCTGCAGAACCCGCTCGCCCGGAGCCTCCCCGAAAGCACGCCGCACGGCCACGGCCAGGTTGACCAGCCCGCGGTGAGGGATCATCACCCCCTTGGGCCGGCCGGTGGAGCCGGAGGTGTAGAAGACGTAGGCGAGGGAATCCTCCCCGGCCCCTGGGCTCCCCTCACTCCCATCCTCCGTCCCACTGACTCCTTCCTCGTCCTCATCCAGCAGCACCAGCTCCACTTCCCCGAGACCGAGCCGCTCCGCCAGCTCCCGCGTCGTGACGACGACCGCCGCTCCCGCGTCACGGAGCTGGTACCGCAGGCGCTCGGCAGGCCAGTCCGGATCGAGCGGCAGGTAGAAACCGCCCGCGGTCAGGACCGCCAGGAAGGCGATGATCCGCTCGGGCGAGCGCTCCAGGCAGACCGCCACCCCCACCTCGGATCCACGCTTTCCAGCACGCAGAACACGGCGCAGGCGCGCGGCGAGGACCTCCACCCGCCTCTCCAGCTCGGCGTAGAAGATCGCGCCGTCGGGTCCCACCACGGCCGGGGCCTCCGGGCGCAGACGGGCCAGGTCGGCCACCATTTCGTGAAAGAGGCGCCCCGGCGACGGAGCAGCGGTGTCGTTCCACTCCACCAGGAGCTGGTGGCGCTCCGCCGTGGAATGCATCGGCAGCTCGGAGATCCGGCGCTCCGGCTCGGCCAGGGCCCCCGCCGCCAACGCCAGGAAGTGGCCACGCATGCGCAGGATCGTGGTCTCGTCGAACAGGTCGGTGTTGTAGTCGAAGCCGCCCTGGGGAACGGTCTCCTCCCCCTCCTCTTCGAACACGCCGACGCTGAGGTCGAAACGGGCCATGCCGGTGTCGGTCTGCCAGGAGTCGACGAGCCGGATGCCCTCGAAAGCCGGCTGCGGGATGTGGACGTTCTGCAGCACGTAGCTGACCTGCACCAGCGGCGGGTACGGGGAGTCGCGCGGCACCTCCATCACGTCGGTGAGCCGCTCGAAAGGGAGGTCCTGGTGCGCCAGGCTCGCCAGCGTGCTGTCGCGGACGCGCAGCAGCAGCTCCTCGAACGTCAGATCACCTTGCATCCGCGTGCGCACCACGGCCATGTTGATGAAGAAGCCGATCAGCGGATGGGTCTCGGACTGTGATCGGGTCACCACCGGTGAGCCGATCAAGACATCGTCGAGGCCGCTCCAGCGCTGGAGCAGCACATTGAGGATCGCGAGGAGAGTCATGAAGCTGGTAACGCCGCGGCGGTCGTTGAACGGGCGGAGACCGCGGCTCACCTCCGGCGGCAGGGCCATGGGCAGGCGATTGCCGTGGAAGGTCTGGACCGGCGGCCTCGGCCGGTCGGTGGGCAGCGTCAGCACCGGCGGCGCGCCGTCGAGGTACTCGCGCCAGAAGCGGAGCTGCGCCTCCAGCACCTCGCCCCGCAGCCAGCCACGCTGCCAGAGGGCATAGTCGGCCACCTGGATCGGCAGCTCGGGGATATCCGGCTTCCGGCTACTTCGGAAAGCTTCGTAGATCGCCGGCAGCTCGCGGAAGAAGATGCCCATCGACCAGGCGTCCGTCACCAGGTGGGGCATGGTGACCAGGAGGACGTGCTCCGTGGCCGGCCCGCCGGGCTCGCCGGTGTCGCCGCCCATCAGACCGGGGAGCTGGGAGCGGAGCGTGCCGACGTGGGGCCGGAGAGCCCCCTCATCCCGCTGGGCGCCGCTCACCTTGACCAGGCTGACGCGCAGCACCGGGCCGCGCTCCAAGTCGAAGGAGGCCTGGGGCTCGGCCACGATGAGCCGCGCCGCCTCGGCCTCGCGCGGATCGGCCGGCAGCGCCGTCAGGTCGATGACCGGCAGCCGCACGAACGGCTCGGCGTCGATCACCTGCACAGGCTGACCGTCGCGGAGCCGGAAGCGGGTGCGGAGCACTTCGTGCCGGCGGACCACCTCGCGCAGGCTACGCTCCAGCAACCCCGGATCGAGCTCGCCGCGCAACCGGCCCGCGAAGGGGATGTTGTAGACCGCCGTGCCCGGGTTGAGCTGCTCGATGAACCACAGCCGCTGCTGGCCGAAGGTGAGCGGGAACGGCCCGGACTCGGCAGGGTCGCGCCGCGGGATCGCCGGCGGCCCCGCGGGCCGTGCGGCGCCGATCCCCTCCTTGCGCAGGCGCAGCTCGAGAAGCCGCCGCTTCTCGGGCGGCAGCGACGCCAGGCGCTCCTCCAACAGGACGCTCAAGCCCCCTCCTCGACGGCGAGCTGCGCCTGGACGTCGTCCAGCGACAGGCCCTCGATCTCGGCCAGGATCTCCTCCATCCGCCGCTTCTCGTAGTCGGCCTTCTCCCGCTCGCGCCGGACCTCGCCGGCCATACCCACCACGGTGCGGGCCTCGAAGAAGGCCTTGAGCGGCAGCTCAACGTCGAAGTCGGCGCGCATCCTGGAAAGGATCTGCAGTCCGGCCAACGAGTTGCCGCCGAGCAGGAAGAAGTCGTCGTCGACGCCGACGCGGTCGATGCCCAGGAGCTCCTGCCAGATCTCGGCGATTCGCGCCTCGAGCGGGTCGGTCGGCGCGCGGTAGGGGATGCCCGACTCGGGGCGCGCGTGGGCGGTCAGACCGCCGGCGTGCAGGACGTCCGTCCACTGCGCGAGGCGCGCCTCCAGGTCGCCGCTCGCGACCGCGAGCCGCGGCTGACCGCGCAGGGCCAGCACCCGCTCCAGGGTCTCGACCACCTCCTCCGGCGTCAGCATCAACTCGTTCTGCTGCTGCCCGAGGAAGGCCGCCTCACCCCCGCCGATCGCCTGCCAGACCTCCCAGTTGACGCTGGCCCAGGGAGCGCCCCAGGCGCCGGCCAGGGCATCGAGGCCGGCATCGGCGGCCGCGAAGGCGGCCAGGCCGACGCCGCCGAGCACCGCGGCGAGCGACGAGGTGGCGACGCAGAACGCGGGCTCCTCGCCCAGCTCTCGCAACGCCTCGCGCACGGCGACGGCCCCGTCCACCTTGGGCCGCAGGTGCCTGGCCAGGTCCTCGGCGGTCAGCTCGGAGAGTGGACGGTAGTCGTCCGCCGGCGCGCCCGCCGCGTGCAGCACGCCGTGGATCCGGCCGTGCCGGGCCACGGCGTCGCGCAGGGCGCGCGCCACGGCCGCGCGGTCGGCCACGTCGACTCCGTCCTGGAGATCGAGGAGTGTGACCCGGGCGCCGCGGTCCCGCAGGTACGCCGCGACCGTGTGCCCGAAGCGCCCGTGGCCGCCGGTGATAACGTAGTGCGCGTCCGGGTCGAAGCCCGGCCCGCCTTCGCGCCGCTCCAGCCGCAGCGGCTCGAACACCTGTTCCCAGCGGTGGCCGCCGCGCAGTGCGACGACCGGCGGGCCCTCCTCGGCTTCCAGTTCGGCGGCCAGGATATCATCCGGCAGGTCGGGGCCGGCGTCGATCAGCCGGCAGCGCAGGTTGGGGTACTCCTGCGGGATGACCTTGGCCAGACCGGCGACGGCCCCCAGGGCCGACTGACTGCCGGGGAGCGCTTCGCCTCCGGTGACCTCGTAGAGGCCGCGGGTGACCACCGCGAGGTGGACCGGCGAGTGGAAGCGCCGGCCGATCTCGCGGGCCAGGGAGACGAGGCCTGGCGCGTCACCGAGGAAAACCACACGGTGCGGCGCCGCCTCCCCTCCCTCCCCTCCGGCGTACACAGTGACGGACCTGCCCCGGTCGCGGAGGCGCTCTGCCAGCCGCTCGCCCAGACCCTGTCCCGGATCGACGATCCACCAGCTCTCGCGCTCCGCCGCTCCGGCAGGGAGAGCGCCCGGCGGCAGCGTCCGCTTCCAGGTGGGGAGATAGAACCAGTCCGCGACGTCTGGCCGCTTGCGGAGAGGCTCCGCCGCGGATTCCTGACGCCCGCCACCCATCTCGATCCTCTCGATCCAATACCGCTCGCTCTCGAAGGGGTAGGCCGGCAGCGCCACCTTCCGCCGCGTCCCAGCGGTGTCGAGGGCCTTCGCCAGGGGCACCCCTGCCAGCCAGAGACGGCCGGCGGCTCCGAGCAGCGCTTCCACGTCGGTTTCGGAGTCGTGCGGGTGCGGCAGCGAGGGGATCGCCCGTTCCCGGGCTTCTCCGCTCCGGCGCAGCAGAGTGGTCAAGGTGGTTCCAGGGCCGACCTCCAGGAGCAGCCGCCGCGGCTCGCCGAGCAGGGCCGCGGCCGCCGTCGCGAAGCGGACCGGCTGGCGCAGGTGGAGCGCCCAGTAGTCCGGATCGGTCGCGTCCTCGGGGCGGATCCAGTCGCCGGTGACGTTGGACAGGAAGGGGATGGCTGGCGGCCGGCGCTCGATCCCCGCAACCAGATCACGGAAGGGGGCAACCGCGGGCTCGACCAGCGCCGAGTGGAACGCATGCGAGGTGTGCAGACGGCGGCTCTCGTGCCCCGCTTCGCGCAGCCGCGCCGCCAACCGCTCGACATCCTCGGCCGGGCCGGAGACGGCGCACAGGGCCGGGCCGTTGACCGCGGCCAGCGACAGACCGCCTTCGAGCCAGGGCGCCAGCTCCTCCTCCGCGAGCGGCACCGAGAGCATGGCGCCGGGCGGCGTCTCCTGGATCAACCGGCCGCGGGCCGCCGCCAACGCCAGCCCGTCCTCCAGCGAGAAGACGCCGGCGAGGCAGGCGGCGACGAGCTCGCCGACCGAGTGGCCGAGCAGCGCCTCGGGCTCGACGCCCCAGTCCCTCCACAGGCGGGCCAGCGACCATTCGACGGCGAACAGGGCCGGCTGCGCCAGCGCGGTCTGCTCCAGC
>DASPJI010000767.1:0-4561 GCA_035628695.1 Thermoanaerobaculia bacterium
GCGCCGTCTCGGAATCCCCCGCAGCACGCTGTACCAGAAGATCAAGGACTACGCCGTGGACCTCGCCAGGTTCCAGGGTTGATCTCCCATGCATCCCTTGCCGCACCCCGCCCACCGGCTGCTGATCGTCGACGACGAGGAGGCGATCCTCTTCGCGATGACCGATTACTTCAGCCGCTCCGGCTACCTGGTGGATTGCGCGAGGAGCCGCGGCGAGGCCGAGGATCTCCTGGCCTCCGAGGCGTACTCGCTGGTCATCGCCGACCTGCGGCTCGACCCGGCGGACCCCCGGGGCGGCCTCGCCCTGCTGCTCCGGGCGAGGCAGAGCCGTGGCGGCACGCGCGGGATCCTCCTCACGGCCTACGGCTCCACGGAGGTGGAGTCCGAGCTGCTCGGGATGGGCGGCGCCCTGCTGCTCTCCAAGCCCCGGCCTCTCGCGCAGGTCGGCGAGGCCGTCAGCCGCCTCCTCGACGGGCTCCCGCCGACGTGATGGTGATGCGGTCCGGTCCCGCGTCCAGCGCTTGGACACGCCTGTCCAGAAGCTGGAGCGGACGGACGGACCGCCGCCGGCCCTCGCCGTTACCGGCAGGGCCAACCCCTTTGCTTCCAAGGTTTCCCCGCGCCTCCGGAGAGGCCGCCGAGCTGGAACACGGATTGCACGATCAGGCTCTACAGAAACCACTGGATGTCGGAGGTTGCATGTTGTCGTACAGAGACAAGAGCCTGTGGAGTCTCTCCGTCCTGCTGTCGGCCGAGGACTCCGCCGCGGCGCGGCGGTCGCAAGAGCTGCTGGCGAGAGCCAAGCGCACACGATTCGAAGTGATGCCGACGGAGCGCCTCGACCAGGCGGTCGAGAAGCTGAGGTGCCGCGCCTACGACCTGATGGTCCTGGACCTCGACCTGACGCGGGAGCCCGGACACGAGGCGCTCCTGCGGGCGCAGACGCTCGCTCATCGCCTGCCCATCGTGGTGATGAGCGCGCAAGAGAACGAGGATCTGGCGCTGCGCGCGGTGGAAGCCGGGATCCAGGATTTCATCATCCGGGAGCCCTGGCAGCCGGAGGCCCTCGAAAGGATCATGCGGCACGCGGTGGTCCGCCACCGGCTCGTGGCCGCGATGCGGCGGGCCCATATCACCTCCACCGCCCGGCCGCTGTTCGACGCGCAGACCGGGCTGGCCACCGAGGCCGCCTTCACGCGCCGCCTGCAGGAGACGCTGGAGCTGTCTCATCGTTTCGGCCAGCGGCCCGCCCTGCTGGTCCTCGAGCTGGACCGCTTCCGCAAGGTCGCGGGCCGTCTCGGTCCGCTGGCCGCCTCGCGGATCCTGGAGGAGGTCGGCCGCCGCCTCACCTGGTGCGTGCGCCGCAGCGACCTCACCGGACGGCTGGGCGAGGAGAGGTTCGCGGTCATGCTCCCCAACACGCCGGGCAGCTGGGCGGTGCGCCCCGTGGCGGAGCGCCTCCGCTTGGCGGTGGGGGCGCCGTTCGACCTCGACGCGACGCAGTCCCGTCTCTCGGGCAGCGTGGGCACCGCCTGTTTCCCCCATGACGGAGAGACCGCGGCGGATCTCCTGGCGAGCGCCGATGCCGCGATCCTGGAAGCCAAGAACCTGGGAGGCAACCGCTGCTGTTTCTTCCGCAGCCTGGACGTCCCTCCATGGCCTGGGGCGGAGCCGGGGGACTCTCCGGCGGGTTTCCCGTCGCTGCTGGGGGCTGCCTCCCAGGCGGTCGCGTCGTTCAAGGCCGGCGGCTCGCTCGCCGCTGGGGAGCGGGGATGAAGAACCGCCGGTCCCAGGCGGCCGAACGGGCCGCCCTGGAGAGGGAGAACCGTGAGCTGCGGAGCTTCCGGCGCGTCTCCGAGATCGCCCTCACGCATCCGCCGCTGGCCTCGCTCTACGAGCAGTTCCTGGAGGAGGTCAGCGTCTCCAGCGGTTTTCCGTTCGTCGTGCTCGAGGCCTATGAGCCGGTTCGCGAACTGCTGCGCTGCGAAGCGGTCTGGGGCGTGCCGATCCCGGAGCTGCGGGGGGTGGAGACGCCGGTGGAGGGGAGCCTGGCGGGCAGCGCCGTGAGCTCTGCGGGGTCACGAGTGGAGCGCCTGTCTCTGGACGATGCCGCGGCGCGCCCCCTGGCGCTGGCCGGAGTCGAGCTGCGGACCTGCGTCTATGTGCCCATGCGGGTGGAGGGGGGGATCTTCGGCGTGCTCAGCCTGGGCAGCGGCGAGGCGCTGGCCCCGGACGACCGCTTCCTGCGCTGGCTCGAGGACCTGGGCGGGCAGATCGCCATGCTCCTGGAGCGCAAGCGCTACGAGGAAGAGCGGCGGTGCCTGCTGCGCGACCTCAACGAGCGGGTCAAGGAGCTCAGGACTCTGCACGAGACCTCACGGCTCCTCCAGAGCCATCAGGGGTCCACGCCGGAGCTGCTACAGCGGCTGGCCTGGCTCCTGCCCTTCGCCTGGCAGTACCCCGAGACCACGGAGGTGCGTATCCGCTACGGCGAGATCGAAGGCGCGACCACCGGCTTCCTGCCGTCCCCCTGGTGCCAGCAGGCGGCCTTCCATACCGCCGACGGCACCGCCGGCCGCATCGAGGTGGTCTACCTGGAGGAACGGCCGCCCAGCGCCGAAGGCCCTTTCCTGGCCGAGGAGAGATACCTCCTGGAGTCGCTGGCGGAGATGCTCCGCAATCACCTGGACCGCCTGGAGGCCGAGCACAAGGTGCAGGCGAGCGAGTCCCGGCTCCGCCTGGTGGTGGAGCAGATGCCCGCCGTGCTGTGGACGACGGACGCCGAGCTCCGCTTCACCTCCTGCCGCGGGGTGGGCCTGTCCGGCCTGGGCCTCCCTCCCGGCGAGATCGAGGGCCGTGGCGTCATCGACTTCTACTCCGATGGGGACAACAACGCGGTGCCGGCTCACCTGCGGGCGCTCGGCGGCGAGTCCGTGAGCTACTCGCAGGAGCTGCGGGAGCGGCTCTTCGAGTGTCACGTGGAGCCCCTGCGGGACGCGGAGGGGCGGATCGACGGATGCATCGGCGCGGCCATGGACGTGACCGTCCGCAAGCAGGCCGAGGAGGAGCTCCGGGTGCTCTCAGAGACTCTCGAAGCGCTGGTCGAGGCCTCGCCGCTGGCCATCCTCGCCCTGGACGAGGAGAGCCGGGTCACGCTGTGGAGCCCGGCGGCCGAGCGCACCTTCGGCTGGCGCCGGGACGAGGTCCTGGGGCTGCGGCTCCCCACGGTGCCCGGCGACCGCTGGGACGAGCACCTGAGCGTGCGCGGCAGCGTCCTCGCGGGCGAGCGCTTCACCGGCATCGAGACCCGCCGCTGTGACCGGGCCGGAGCCGTGATCGACGTCCGGATCTCGGTAGCGCCGCTACGCGATGCCGGCGGCCGGGTGCGCGGCATGGCCGAGTTCCTGGAGGACATCACCGACCGCCGGCGGGCCGAGCGCGCGATCCGCCGCCTCGCCTCGCTCCCCGAGCAGAGCCCGGATCCGCTGGTGGAGCTCGACTTCGCCGGCAACGCCCTCTACGTCAACCAGGCCGCGCGGCTCCGCTTCCCGGACCTCCAGGCGCTCGGCACGTGGCACCCGGTGCTGTCCCAGGTCTCCCCGATCCTCGCGCGCTTCCGTCAGGGGGACCGCAAGTCCTTCTCCTTCGAGGTGGGCTACGAAGGGTCGGTCTACCACCAGATGATCTATTACGTGCCGGACGGGCACGTGGTGCGGGTGTTCCTGCACGACGTCACCGAGCAGCGCCGGGTCCAGGCGCTGCTCGAGCTCCAGGCCTCCCGGGACGGTCTGACCGGGCTGGCCAACCGGGAGTCTTTCCTGCGCCGGGTGGAGGAGCGGCTACGCAAGGAAGGCGCGCCGCCCTGCGCCGTCCTGGCGATCGATCTGGACCGCTTCAAGGTGATCAATGACAGCCTGGGGCACGCCGCGGGGGACGAGCTGCTGACCGCCGTGGGGCAACGCATCGCCGCCTGTCTGGGGACCGGCGACTCGGCGGCACGCCTGGGGGGGGACGAGTTCGCCGTGCTGCTGCGGGAGACCCTCGGCACCTCCGAAGCCTTCCAGGTCGCCGAGCGGCTCTGCGAGGCGGTGAGGCTCCCTCTGGAGCTGTGCGGCCAGGAGGTCTTCCCCAGCGCGGCGGTCGGCATCGCGCCGGGCGAGGGCTACCGGGATTCCGAGCTCCTGCTGCGGGACGCCCACGTGGCCATGTATCAGGCGAAGGCCCTGGGTGGTGGGCGTTGCGAGGTCTTCGACCCGGTGCGGGGGCGCCGCTCCTTCGACCGGCTCTGCCTCGAGAACGAGCTGCGCCGGGCCGTCGAGAGGCGCGAGCTCGAGCTCGTCTATCAGCCGATCGTCAGCCTGCTCGACGGCTCCATCACGGCCTTCGAGGCGCTGATGCGCTGGCCGCGGCAGGAGCGGGGGGCGGTTTCCCCGGCGGAGTTCATTCCCATCGCCGAGGAGTCCGGGCTGATCCTCCCGCTCTCCTACTGGGCCCTGGGAGAGGTCTGCCAGCGCCTGCGGGAGTGGAGTGGCCCGGCCGGAGACGGCGACCCGGTCTCCAT
>DASPJI010000768.1:0-8782 GCA_035628695.1 Thermoanaerobaculia bacterium
CTGCGCGAGCTCCACCTGCAGCTTGCCGTCGCGGCTGCGGGCACGCTGGGCGAAGACGTCGAGGATGAGCTGCGTGCGGTCGATCGCCTTCAACCCCGTGGCGTCCTCGAAGGCGCGGGCCTGGGCGGGCTTGAGGTCGATGTCGAAGATGGCGACGCTCGCCCGCCGGCGCATCCCTTCGAGCACGATGTCCTGCAGCTTGCCGCGGCCGACCACCGTCCGGGGGTGGACCTGGGAGCGCTTCTGGCGCACCGTGCCGGCGATCGTCACGTCCGCCGAGCGCACCAGCTCCAGCGTCTCGGCGAAGTGCTCGTCGTCCGGGACGATGCCCACCACCAGGGCGCGCTCCTGCTCCACCTCGCCGGCCTCGCTGGTGACGCGGGCGAACTCCTCCTCCAGGGCCCGCATGGTGGCCTCGAAGTCGAGGTCGAGCTGGTGCACGTCCGGCGCCTGGATGCGCTCGAACGGCTCGCTGACCACGCCGAGGCCGTCGCCGTTGGCCGCCGCCGCATCCGTCGCCGCCGCGTCGAATGGCGCGAGGTGGGCGATGTCGACCCGGCCGGGCAGCCCGGTGGGGAGGACCTCGAGCGCGGCGACCATGTCCAGGCGCAGCAGCGCGAGGTCGTTCAGGTCGTCGTTGGTCAGCGGCTCCCCCTTGAGGTGCGTGTGCACCAGGCGCAGGCCGCGGAAGCGGCCGACGCCGCCGCGCAGACGGCCGACGTCGGGGAGCGTCAGGCTGTGGGCATCGCCGACGATGACGTTGCGCACCTCGCCCGCCCGCGAGAGCAGGACGCCGACTTGGCGCCCCAGCCGCTGCGAGGTCTCGGTGAGGTGCCGCGCGAGCTCGGGAGAGACCACCTGCCGCGGATCGACGCGGCGGCGATAGGTGCGCTCCAGCGCGGAGATGTCGGACGCTTTGATGCCTCGGGTATCACCGGTGATCTGAGAGATGGGAATGCCTCCTTAGTGGACCGTGGGGGGCGCGTAGTACTCCTCGGGAGCCATCGGCTCGAGCCCCATACCCATTAACGCAAGAAGCAGCCGTTCTCTTTCCTCCGGCCCCCCGGCCTCCAGCAGCGCCTGCTTCTCCGCCGGCCGGAACGGCAGCGCCACCGACAGGCCGTTGAGCAGCGACACGCCGGGGATGGCGGAGAGGAGGTCGAGGTCGAAGTCCAGGCCGTTCGAGGCGCCGAAGGTGCGCACGGCCGCCAGCAGCCGCGAGGGATCGAGGGCGCTCGCCGGCTCGTTCAGGTCGGCGGCGAACTCGGCGGTGTCGGCGCGCACCCGCCGGTAGCCGCGGTGGAGCGGCAGCTCCTCGCGGATGCGGAAGCGGCAGATCCCCCGCAGCACGATCTCGTAGCGGCCGTCCGGCTGCGGCTCGCAGCGCTCCATGCGGCCGAGGCAGCCCACCGGGTACAGCTCGGGGTTCTCCGGCGGCAGCTCCAGCGCCGGCCAGTTGTCCTGCCGCGGCACGAACGGCTGGATCATGCCGATGGCGCGCTCCCCCTCCAGCGCGTCGGCCACCATGTTGCGGTAGCGCGGCTCGAAGATGTTGAGCGGCAGGAGCGTCCCCGGCAGCAGCAGCGTGCCGGTGAGGGGGAAGACGGGAATGACGGCGGGCACCGTGAAATCAGCCATCGCTCGGGCTCCGTGCAATCGCCATTCCCGTCAGCGTGCCGCCGGAGGGGCTATCGCCCTTCGGCGCACCAGTTGAGCACGGCCATGGCGCTCGTCATCTTATGGTACGCCTGCCGGAAGGCGATGCTCTGCGGCCCGTCGAGCACCGCGTCGAGGACCTCGTAGTTGCGCATGGCCGGCAGGTCGTGGAGGAAGATGGTGCCCTGCTTCGAGACCCGCTCCATCACCTGCGGCGTCACCGTGTAGGGCCGGAACTTGTCGAGCCAGTCCTCGTCCTTCTTCTGCACGCCCATGGTCAGCCAGCGGGTGGTGTAGACCGCGTCGACGTCCTTGGGGAGCTTGTCCAGGTCGTGGTGCTCCACGATCTCGGAGCCGGTCTTGGCGGCGTAGCGGAGCGCCCGGTCCATGTCCTCCTTGGGCAGGCCGTAGCCCTCGGGCGTCACCAGCGTGAGCTTCATCTTCGGCAGCATGCCGAACGCGAGGGCGAGCGCCGACGCGGTGTTGTTCCCCTCGCCCATGAACAGCATGTGCACGCCTTCGAGACGTCCCAGGGCCTCCTTGAGGGCGGCCAGGTCGCAGATCGCCTGCGTCGGGTGCTCGTTGTCGCTCATCGCGTTGACGATGGACAGCCGGTCGGAGGCGGCGGCGAGCTGCCGCATCTCTTCCATCGGCTCGTTGGTGCGGAGGACCAGGATCTCCATGTAGTTGGCGAGCACCCGGGCGGTGTCCTCGATGGTCTCGCCGGTGTTGAGCTGGAGATCGTTCGGGCCGTAGGCGATGACGTCGGCGCCTAGCTTCATCGCCCCGACGTTGAACGAGGTCCGGGTGCGCGTCGAGGTCTTCTTGAAGTAGATACCGACGACCTTGTCCTGCAGCGGACGCTTGCCGGCCCACTCCCCCCGGGCAATGGAGACGGCGTCATCCACCAGCCGGGACAGGGTGTCCGTATCCAGGTCCGCGATCGAAATCACGTGTCGAACAGCCATTCCCTCTCCTTGTTCATGAAAGCCTACCGGTCGAGTCCTCGACCCGTGGGGATTCGTTCCTCTCCCTAGAGTGCCGCATGGGGGTCGGAACGGGTCCGTTCCGCCGGGCGGAGCGCGATTCAGGAGTCCGTGTCGGACTTCAGCACCGCGAGGAAGGCCTCCTGCGGGATCTCCACCGCGCCCACCATCTTCATCCGCTTCTTGCCTTCCTTCTGTTTCTCCAGGAGCTTGCGCTTGCGGGTGATGTCGCCGCCGTAGCACTTGGCGGTGACGTCCTTGCGGAAGGCGTTGATCGTGGTCCGGGCGATGATGGTGCCGCCGATCGCCCCCTGGATCGCGATCTTGAACTGTTGGCGCGGGATGGTGGCCTCCAGCCGCTCGCAGTAGTGGAGGGCCCGCTGCCGCGCCTTCTCGCGATGGACGAGCTGCGACAGGGCATCGACCCGCTCGCCGTTGACCAGGATGTCGACCTTGACCAGGTCGGTCTCGCGCAGGTCGAGCATCTCGTAGTCGAATGAGCCGTACCCCTGGGTGATGGTCTTCAGGCGGTCGTAGAAGTCGAACAGGATCTCGGCCAGCGGCAGCTCGGAGACCACCTGCTGGCGGCCGACGGCGAGGAACTGCACCTCGTTGTTGGTGCCGCGGCGCTCGCGGCAGAGCTCCATGACCACCCCCAGGTAGCGCTCGGGGATCATGATCGCCGCCCGGATGTACGGTTCGCGCGCCTTTTCGATGGTCCCCGGGTCGGGGAACAGCGCCGGGTTGTCGATCATCACGATCTTGTCGTCGGCGAGGGTGATCTCGTACTGGACCGACGGCGCGGTCAGGAGGAGCGACAGGCCATACTCGCGCTCCAGCCGCTCCTGCACGACCTCCAGGTGGAGGAGGCCGAGGAAGCCGCAGCGGAAGCCGAAGCCCAGGGCGCTCGAGGAGTCCTTCTGGAAGGTGAGCGCCGCGTCGTTGAGCTTGAGCTTGTCGAGCGCCTTGGCGAGGTCCTCGTAGTCGTCGGTGGCGATCGGATAGATCGATGAGAAGACGACCGGCTTGGCCTCCTTGTAGCCGGGGAGGGGCTCGGCGGCCGGGCGGTCGGCTTCGGTGATGGTGTCGCCGACGGTGATCTCGGACACCGCCTTGACGCCGGCGATGACATAGCCGACGTCGCCGGCCACGATCTCATCCGTCTTGACCCGCTTGAGGCGCAGCAGGCCGACCTCCTCCACCTGGTAGTCCTTGCCGGTATGGATGAAGCGGATCGTCTGCTTCGGCCGCACCGTCCCCTCCTTCACCCGGCAGAGGAGGACGACGCCGCGGTAGGGGTCGTACTGGGCGTCGAAGATCAGGGCGCGCAGCGGGTCGGCGGGGTCGCCCTGGGGGGCCGGCAGCTTGTGGACCACCGCTTCGAGGACGTCGTCGATGCCGATCCCCTGCTTGGCGGAGCAGAGCACCGCTTCGAACGGGTCGAGCCCGAGGTCGGCGTCGATCTCCTCGCGCACCCGGTCGACCTCGGCCGACGGCAGGTCGATCTTGTTGATGACCGGCACGATCTCGAGGTCGTACTCCAGGGCGAGATAGAGGTTGGCGACGGTCTGCGCCTCGACCCCCTGGGAGGCGTCGACGATCAGCAGCGCCCCCTCGCAGGACATCAGGGACCGCCGCACCTCGTGGGAGAAGTCGACGTGCCCCGGCGTGTCGATGAGGTTCAGGTGATAGTCGCGGCCGTCCTTGGCGGTGTAGACGAGGCTCACCGTGTTGCTTTTGATGGTGATGCCGCGCTCCCGCTCGATGTCCATCGAATCGAGGATCTGGTCGCGGAAATCGCGCAGCTCCACCGCGCCACAGCGCTGGATGAGGCGGTCGGCCAGGGTCGACTTGCCGTGGTCGATATGGGCGATGATGCAGAAGTTGCGAATGTTGTCCAAACCTGAATCCCTCGGAGTTCGCGAAGGGAGATCCTATACCAAAGGGCCCTCCCCCCCGGTCCCCTCTCCCGCACTGTTACCCATCCTCCCGGTCGAACCCTCTCCGGCCGCCATCCCCGGGAGAGGGGGAGGTGGACGGACCCTAACCAGCCGCCCTGCCTTGGTCCGGAGCGCCTTGACGTCTGCGAACCGCAGACTGAAGGTGGTCCAATGAGATCGACGATCAACCCTCCAAACGATCTGTCCGGCCAGGCAACCCGGCTCGTCCCTGAGGAAGGGGGTTCTCACCGCCTTTGAGGGGAGCGGCCTTGGAACGGCGGCGCCCCGTCACGATTCAGTTGTCAATGAGCCCGGCGGCCGGCGGCCCCCAGGGGCGACCGGCCTGCCCTGGCGAGCGCTCCACTCGCCCTTCTGGGCCGGCCTCCGGCCCCAGCTCCCGCCCTGCAGGACCCGGAGGGCCAACCGGCCGCCCTCGAGGGCATCCCTTCCGCCCCCTGGGGCCTGGCTGTCGCCCCATGGGTCAGCGGGTGGGCCCCACGGGCATCCAGCAGGCCCCGGAGGGCTGACTCCGCGCCCCTTGGGGCATTCTGTGCGCCCCCTGCTCTTTGACAATCGAAGGACACGAGCCGGGCGCGGCGCCCGGATGGGAGGCGCCGCGCCCGTTCGTGGAGGCTCAGATGAAGCTTCCCGGGAAGGCTCCATTGATCCCGAAAGAAAAAAGCCGCCGCCCTCGCGGGCGGCGGCTCCTTGATGCACGGTACGGCTAGGGCTTACGCGCCGAGGGCTTCGAGAATCCCCTCGGCCGCGTCGGTCAGCGCCGCGGCCTGGTCGGCCGTGAGGAGGCCTTCCGCGGCGAAGTCCTCCACCTGATTGATGAAGGCGTTGACCTGGTTGATGGCCGGTGTGGTGTTGCCGCGGCCGACCTGCTGCGCGGCGGCCCTGAGCTTGGCGAGGAGCGCGTTGCCCTGGCCGTTGTTCAGGACTCCCGTGTTTACCAGGTTCGTCACGTCCTGCTGGAGCAGAACGATCTGCTCGGCCGCCGGCCGCACCTGCCAGAAGACCACCGAGGTCCGGGCCGGCACCTGGAAGGTGCAAATCGCGGGGTTATAGGTGGCGAGGCGCACCACCGCGTCCGCCGAGTTGGCGAGCACCGGATGGAGCGTCAGGTTCGGGCAGGCGAAGACCGAGGCCTGCACCGACTGCGCCTGATCGTTGGCGTTGATCACCGTCACGATCATCTTGTGGCGGCGGTCCACCGTGCCGTCGGTGTCCGTCAGCGTGAACGCGATGACGCCGGGGATCTGGTTCGGGCCGGTGTTGGCGAACGCCAGACGGTCCTCGATCTGCTCCGCCGTGCGCAGCCGGAACAGCGGCGAGCTCCGGCGGATCATCAGCACCTCGCGGAAGTGGTGGTAGGCCCGCTGGATGTCCTCCGGGGCGGGCTGGAGCGCCGGATTGGCCAGCAGCGGCGCCATGACCGGCCAGTTGTTCTGGTTGTCCGCGGCCGGCGGCAGGCCGACGCCGAAATTGTTGTCCTGATAGGTGAAGTCCAGCCGGTTGAACCAGTCGCCGGAGTTGTAGCTGTTGCGGTCCAGCGACTTCGAGCGCAGCAGCTCGACGCCGGCGTGGAAGAACGGTATCCCCTGCCCGAAGGCCAGGAGGTCCATTCCCAGGTTCTGCATCCGCACCCGGTCCGCCATCGTCGCGGTCACCGGCGCCTTGAGCTGGATGATGTCGAACAGCGTCTCGTTGTCGTGCGCCTCGACGTAGTTGATGATCTCCTGCGGGTCGGCCGTGTAGCCGGTGGGCTGGCCGTTGTAGTCGATCTCGCGCGCCTCGACCAGGTTGCCCTGGCTGTCGACCAGCTCGTACTCGGCGAGGCCGCCGGCCATGCCGGAGCGGATCCAGTCGGTGCGGTGGAGCAGCGCCGCGAGCTGATCGGACGCCGATCCCTGGTCGGTGCTGTTCGGGTCGTAATAGAGGCCGGTCAGGAAGCCCTGCTCCTGCAGGCCGCTGAACGGGCCGCCGCCGCGGGCGCCGTCGCGCAGCCGGTCGTTGAAGGTGCCGATGCCGGTGCCGGCCATGTTGATCTGCGTCGCCTGCTCGCCGCGGGCGTTGTTGGCCACCTCGCCGAAGTTCCAGCCCTCGCCGTAGACGTAGATCTTCCTGCCGTCCACGCCGTCGGCGGCCAGGGTGAGGGCGTCCAGGGCTGCGCGCACCGCCAGCATGTTGCGCTTCATGTGGTGGCCCATGATGTCGAAACGGAAGCCGTCGACCTTGTAGGCCTTCGCCCAGGTCACCACCGAGTCGACCATGAGCTTCTCCATCATGTCGTGCTCGGTCGCGGTGTTCTGGCAGCAGGTGCTGGTCTCGACGTTGCCGTCGGCGTTCAGGCGGTGGTAGTAGCCGGGCACGATGCGGTCGAGCACCGACTTGTCGTTCTGGCCGGCGGCGTTGGTGTGGTTGTAGACCACGTCCATGACCACCCGCAGGCCGATGCCGGAGAGGCCGGCCACCATCTCGCGGAACTCGCGGACGCGCGCTGGGCCGTCGGGGTCGGTGGAGTAGCTCCCCTCGGGCACGGTGTAGTGCCAGGGGTCGTAGCCCCAGTTGAAGGCGTCGCGGTCGGCCACCGCCATCACCGCCGCCTGCTGCTGCTCGGAGTCGGGGGGATAGCTCGCCAGGTCACCGGCCGGGGAGAGCCAGGTGGACTTGTCCTCGTCGATGGTGGCGATGTCGAAGACCGGCAGCAGGTGGACGTGGGTGAGGCCGGCCTGCGCCAGGGAGGCCAGGTGCCGCATGCCGTTGGTGCCGGGCAGGGTGAAGGCCTTGTAGGTGCCCCGGAAGACCGGCGACACGGTGGCGTCGTTGGCGCTGAAGTCGCGCAGGTGCAGCTCGTAGAGGGTGATGTCCTCGGGCGCGGCGAGCGGCGGCTTGACCAGCGCGTCCCAGCCCGCGGGCTCGAGCGCCGGGTCGGCGAGGCTGATGATTTGGCTCCGCCGGCTGTTGATCGACAGGCTCACCGAGTAGGGGTCGGTCACCAGGTTGGTCTCGACCTCGCCGGTGGCGCGGACGAAGACCTCCACCTCGTAGAGGTAGTAGCGGCCGTACCAGGAGGCCTCGCCGGTGACGCTCCAGACGCCCGTCGCCGGATCGAGGGTCATCGGGACGACGGTGGAGGGGGTCGCCGGGTTGGAGTTGGCGAAGACGTGGAGCTTCACCGACTGCGCCGTCGGTGCCCAGACGCGCAGGGTCGGGACGGTACCGGCGAGGGTGGCGCCGAGCGGGCCGTCGTAGGAGTAGAGGTCGTCGAGCACGCCGGGGATCTGGAGCGCGGTGGCGTCCACCAGCGTCCCGTCACCAGTCGATGCGGAGACGGCGATCTGCCCCTTGAGGATCTCCGCCACCTCGTCGAGGTGCTCCGCCGGGATCTTGAAGGCGGCCGAGCCGGCCAGGTGCGGGAACTTCTCGAGCACGGCGGCGGGGAGGCCGGCCGGATGGTGGATCAGTTGGATGCCGGTGCCGCCCTGGACTCCGTCCGAGGTCAGGGTCATCCCCCCCTCGGGCGCGTGATGGAGGGTCACCTCCGAGCCGGCGGGGACCTTCCAGGCGATGGTGTCCTGAGTGACCCAATGGGCCTGGGCGCGGGTGATGTTGCCCCTGGGGCCCTGGGAGCTGGTGCCGACGGTGAGCACGTGCGAGGTCGCATCATAGGTGAAGAAGACCTCGACGCAGGCCGCCGGCACGCTGAACGCGATGTTGGCGCCGTCGCGGGCACCGCCGGCGCCGTAGTTCTCGCTCCAGCTCTCGTCGATCGCCACCTTGACCTCGTAGTTGCCGGGCGGGATCAGGCGGGTCGAGAAGGTGTGGAGGCCGTCGCCGTCCGGGTCCTGCAGCCAGGAGCGCAGGCAGTCCGGCTGCCAGTCGCCGGGGCAGCCGATCTCCGACTGGAAGCTGCCCGCCGCGGTGGCGATGACCGCGTTGCGGTTGCTGGTCACCCAGTGGGTGTCGTGGGAATAGTAGAACTTGACGGCCGCCGGGTCGGAGAGGCTCAGGCCGATGTTCGGGCCGTTGAGCGTGGCGTTGGCGCCGTAGTTCACGTCCCAGGAGCCGTCGAGCGCCGCCTTGTACTCCCAGTCGCCGGCCGGCAGGTCGAACGTCCCCTGCCAGACGCCGTCGGCGGCGTCGTAGGTCAGGCCGGTCTCGGTGCAGTCGGGCTGCCAGTCGCCGGAGCAGCCG
>DASPJI010000769.1:0-2435 GCA_035628695.1 Thermoanaerobaculia bacterium
ATGATGGTGATCCCCTCCGCCGTGAACGCCGGCAAGGCGATTCTCGGGAGCGGCGCGCACTCCGTGACTGCGCAATGGCTGGCGTTTCTTCCGGGGTACCTGGTGCTGTCCGCCGTGACGGCGTGGGCGCTCTACGCCGCCGTCGAGCGGCCGGTGCTGCTCTGGCGCGACCGCCTCCTGCTGCGCCGCCGTGCCGCGGCCCTGCCGAGCGCCTCCACGGCGCCCGCTCCCGAAGCAGCCCCGTCCTTATAGAGATAGAGAGGAGCCGGCGGGGTCCCTCTTCCGCCGGGGAAGACTGCGGCTGCTGAAAACGTCGCGGTGCCGCGTTTCATCTTGCGGCGAAGGCTTCGAAGTCGCGGTGCAGCGTTCCAGCTTGCGGTGAGCCCTCCGAAGTTGCGGTGAACCATCTGAGCTTGCGGCGAACCGTTTGATCTTGCGGTGAACCGGCCCACATCGCGGCGAACGAAACGAAGTCGCGGTGAATCTTTTCAAGTTGCGGCGAATCTCTCGAGCTTGCGGTGAACCGATTCGAGTCGCGGCGTACCGAACGGAGTCGCGGTGAAGGAGTTGAAGTCGCGGTGGAGGGATCGAAGTCGCGGCAGACGGATGGACGTCGCGGTGAACGGATTGGGGTCGCGGCGCCGATTCCTGGTAGACCCAGCGCCGATCCCCGGCGGCCTAGGGGCGGGCAAGGCGGATCTCAATGTCCAAGGCGAGATCCTGCCACACTCGGTCAGTGGTGATGGCGGGCAGCTCCAGCTCTGCGGCCAACGCGAGACACGCCCGGTCGGCTAGCGACAGCCCCAAGTGGCGGGTCGTCGAGCGGAGCTGGGCTGCCCGCTCCGCTTGAGCCGCTGTAAAGGCGAGGATCTCCAGGCCCAGGGACTCGAGATCCTCGCGGAGGCCTCGAAGATCTGTTTGCCGTTCCAGCGCCTTCTGCAGGACCTCCGACCAGTTGACGCTGGATACGACGGCAGTTTCGAGAAGGCTCTCGACCAGATCCCCCCCGGGCTCGTCATGGAGCACGGCGAGTAGCGCGGAGGCGTCGAGCACACAAGTCCGGCTGGCCTGCAGGATCTCCGGCTTCATCCTCGATCCTCGTGTCCAGCTTCGGAGTGCCGCTCGGCGATCAGCTCGTCGGAGAGCCGCACCTCCTTCGGGATGTGGGCGAACCGCTGCCGGATCCTTCGTAGGACCACCTCCCGCTTTTCGAGAACGAGACGTTCGTCTTCGACGCGAGCCAACAGCACATCGCCTGGGGCGATGCCCATCTCACGGCGAATTTCAGCCGGAACAACCAGCCGTCCCTGAGGACCGACGGAGACCTTGACCAATGCGCTGGAGTTGCTCATGTGCGGATTGTGCCACAGCTCTCGGAGGTGTGCCACGCCTCACCAGGCGTGGCAGATCCCCTGGCCTACGTGCGATAGACGGTCACCGTCCGGCCTCTCGGATATAGTGTTGCCGCAGGCCGGCAACCATCTTGCAGACCGGCGTGTGGCGCGCGAGCGTGGAAGCGGACCCTGATCTCATGAGCCTCGTCGAACGACTGTCAGAACGCCAGCTCCTCGTGGTCACCGGCAAGGGGGGCGTGGGCAAGACCGCGGTGGCGGCCACTCTCGGCCGGCTGCTGTCCGGCGTGGGCCGGCGCGCCCTGGTGGTGGAGGTGGACCCGCGGGAGAACCTCCATCAGATGTTCGGGGTGCCGCCGTCGGGGGGCGACATCGTGCCCGTCGAGCCGCGGCTCTGGGTGCAGAACTTCAAGCCCCGGCAGGTGCTGGACGAGTTGGTCCGCGAGCAGCTCAAGCTGGAGCTGCTCTCCCGGCGCGTCCTCGACAGCCCCGTCTACGAGCACTTCGCCGCCGGCGCGCCCGGCCTCAAGGAGATGGCGGTCCTCGGCCATGCCTACCGCATGCTGCACGGCCAGGGCGGACCGGGCCTCCCCCAGGTGGACCTGGTGGTTCTCGACGCCCCGGCCACCGGCCACGGGGTGACGCTGCTCTCCGCGCCGCAACTGGTGTCGGAGGTGGTCAAGGGGGGGCCGTTCGCCCGCATGGCGGCGGACCTCGCCCGCTTCGTCGCCGATCCCGGGCGCTGCGGCATCGTGGTGGTGACCCAGGCCGAGGACATGCCGGTGGAGGAGTCGCTGGAGCTCCGCCGCGCGCTGCGGGAGCGGCTGGGGCGCGAGCCCGAGGCGCTGGTGGTCAACGGCCTCTATCCGCCGCTGACCGGCCTGGCGCCGGAGAAGGACAACGAGCTCACCTCCCTCTGGCGCCGCCGCCGCCAGCTCAACGAGCGGGAGCTGGCGCGCCTCGCCGCCGAGTGGGAGGGGCCGCGCGTCGAGCTGCCGCAGCTCGCTCTCGACCGCGGCCCGGCGCTGATCGCCACGCTCGGGCGCTGCTTCGGCGAATCCACCCGGCAGGGGGGCCCATGGA
>DASPJI010000770.1:0-5816 GCA_035628695.1 Thermoanaerobaculia bacterium
GAAAGAGTCCCCCACGACGTAGGCGCTCGCGCTCCCCTCGAGCCCCACGATCAGCGCGCCGCCGGTCGGGACGGCGGCGCCGATCTTGAGCACCTTCTCCCCCTCGGTGGTGGCCAGGCGCACCGTCGCCTGCGGCTTGTCGAGCCCCACGTCGGCCGGTACGGCGTCCTCCAGGGTGCGGCTCTTCTCGAGGTTGATGAGCTCGTCGAGCAGCCGGTCGACGGCCATGAGCTCGGCACGGGCGGTGTACGGCTTGGTTATCCGCCACTCGCTCTCGACGAGGGCCTCGGTGCCGGCCCCCGCCGCCTCGTCTCCGTCCTCCTCCTCTTCCTTCTCCGTCTTCTCGGCCGGAGGGGTGGGAGGGTCCACCCGTTCCAGATGGACGGTGCCCGCGGCGGTCTCCAGGGTCACCGCCCGGACGTCGTCCTTCTCGACCGCCAGGACCTTGCGGGACTGCTCCTCGCGCTCCTCGCTCGACGGCAGGTCGCGCTCGTAGAACCAGATGAAGGCGCCGAGCCCGAGGACCACGGCCAGCAGGATGAGCAGCGTGCGCGGCTTCACGGCCTCACCTCCGCCGCCGGAAGTAGATGAAGGAGCCGAGGACCACCCCGAGCCCCGGGAGGGCCAGGAGCGCCAGCGCGTAGAGGCGCCAGAGCTGGCCCTGCTCCAGGGAGAGCCGCACCTGCTCCGTCTTCTTCGGCGGGATGCCCAGGAGCGACTGCCGCTCCACCATCCAGTTGAGGGTGTTGGACAGGAGGACGGAGTTGCCCAGGTTGGCCTCCAGGAGCTGGTTGTTGGCGAAGTCCGAATCGCCGAAGACCACCAGGCGCGACGCGCCTTCCCCTCCCCCGACGGCCACCCCCAGGGGCACCGGGCCGGCGGCGTCGGTGCCGTCGCGCCGGACGTCCTCGAGCTGCGCCAGGTTGTTCTCCCCCCACCCCTCGTCGCTGGTGCTCACCAGGACCGTGGCCCCCGGGGCCCCCTCGGCCGCGCCGACGGAGCGAACGAGGCTGACCAGCACCGGCAGGTCGCCCTCGGCCAGCGCCTCGGTGATCGGGTGGCTGCCGTAGTTGCGGGCGAAGATGGTCTCCGGGCCGAAGAACGGCAGCGGGTTCGACGGGTCGACGACGATGTTCTGGCCTACCTGAACGCCGCGGCCGGCGAGCCAGGCCTCGAGGCCGGTCTGGAGGAGGCCCGAGCCGGCGGCCTGCCCCAGGGTGGGGTCGAGGAGCACGAGCACGCGCCCGCCGCGGTCGAGGTAGGCCGACAGCGCGGCGAGCTCGGGCTGGACGAAGGTGCCCGTGGGGCCGGCGATGACCACCAGGTCGGTGCCCTCGGGCACCGCCGGCTTGCCCAAAGAGGCCCACTCCTCGATCTCGAAGTTGTCGCGGCCGAGGATCTCCTGGGCGCCGGCGAACCCCTGCGGCCCGCGGTCGTCGAGCGAGCGCTCGCCGTGGCCGGTGGTGAAAAGGATCCTCGGCTTCCTCCCCTCGCGCAGCTGGACGAGGGTACTGGTGAAGAGCTGCTCCCCCTTGAAGCCGCTCACCCCGGGCTGCTGCCCGCTCTGCATGGCGGCGAAGTCCACCTCCACCAGGTCGGCGCTGTCGATGAACCGGCGGTCGTCGCCGCTCGACACCGCCACGCCCGGGCTGGTGACGCCGTACTGCTGGGCGAGCTGCTGCGCCTTGACCGGGTTCTTCTCGGGGTCGACGAACTCCACCTTGATCCGCGGCGAGGCGGCCTCGTAGCGGGCGAGCAGCTCGCGCACCGGATCGTAGAGCTCCTGCTGCTGGTTCGGCGGGATGAAGACGACGAAGCGGACGTCGCGGTCGAGGTCGCGCAGGACGTTGGTCGACTTCTCGGACAGGCTGTAGAGGCTGCTCTCCGTCCAGTCGAAGCGCTCGTGGTACTTCCAGCCCAGGTAGTTGACCAGGAAGAGCAGGGCGGCGGCCAGGAGGGCCGCTGCCGACAGGGTCCCGCGGTGGATGAGCCGGCGGCGGTTCATTGCGGTCGTTTCGGCCATGGGCGTCACCTCCACTTCCGGTCTTCGAGCGCGCGGCTCGTCAAGAAGAGGAAGAACAGGATGCCGGACAGGTAGTAGACGAGCCGGCGGGTGTCGACGATCCCCTTGGTGAAGTCGTCCATGTGGTTGATCAGGTTGACGTACCCCAGCACCTGCCGGGCGGTCTCGTTGTTCACGATCCCTTCGAGCAGGCCGAAGATGAAGAGGAACATCACCAGCGCGAAGGAGATGATGGCGGCGAGGAGCTGGCTGCGGGTCATCGCCGAGGCGAAGAGGCCGATGGCCAGGAACAGCGCGCCGATCCCGACGATGCCCAGGTACCCGGAGGCGATCGGCCCCCAGTCCACCTCGCTGTAGTAGGCGAGGATGCCGGCGTAGGCCACGGTCGGGAGCCAGAGGAACAGGTAGAAGACGAGGGAGGCCAGGTACTTGCCCACCACCACCTGCCCCTCGGTGACCGGGGCGGTCATCAGCACCTCGATCGAGCCGCTGCGCAGCTCCTCGGACAGCAGGCGCATGGTGAGCACCGGCGTCAGGAAGAGCAGGATCAGCCAGAAGAAGATCGAGCCGCCGAAGAAGAAGTCCATCGGCCGGCCGCCGCCGAAGCGCGGGTCGGCGAGGGCGGTGACGATGGTGGAGAAGATGAAGCCGTTGACCACCAGGAAGAAGAACAGCACCACGTAGGCGAGCGGCGAGAAGAAGTAGGCGCGCAGCTCGCGGGTGAAGGTCGCCCAGACGGCCGTCATGACACCACCTCCTCGGAGGACATGGGAGCGGATGTGGGGGGTTCGCCGGGCTCGTTCACCTGGTGGCCGGCCCGGTCGTGGGTGGTGTCGTGGGTGGTGAGGCGGACGAAGATGTCTTCGAGGGTGGTGCGCTCGGCCGCCAGCTCCAGCAGGACCCAGCCCGACTGGACCACGGCCCGGAAGACCTCCTCGCGGGGGTCGGCGTCGCGGTCGCACTCCAGCGTCCAGTTGCCGGGGCCGGCGGCGCCCGGCCGCACCGCGACGACCCCCGGCACGCTCGCCAAGACGTCGCCCGCGCCGGCGGGGTCCTCCTTCAGGGTGAGCCGCAGCGCGGGGTTGCCGATCCAGCTCTGGCGCAGCGACTCGGGCGTCCCCTCGGCGACGATCCTGCCGCGGTCGATGATCATCACCCGGTCGCAGAGCAGCTCGACCTCGGGGAGGATATGGGTGGACAGCAGCAGCGTCCGCTCGCGGCCGAGCTGGCGGATCAGCTCGCGGATGGCGATGATCTGCTTGGGGTCGAGGCCGACCGTCGGCTCGTCGAGGACGAGGACGCGCGGGCGGTGGAGGATGGCGGTGGCGAGCCCCACCCGCTGGCGATAGCCCTTGGAGAGGGTGCCGATGATCTGGTCGCGCACGTCGTCGAGCAGGCACCGCTCCAGGGCGCTGCCGATGGCCTCGCGGGCCTCGGCGCGGCGGAGCCCTTCGAGGCGGGCGCGGTAGGCGAGGTACTCGCTCACCCGCATCTCGGTGTAGAGCGCCACGTTCTCGGGGAGGTACCCCACCTCGCGGCGCGCCTGGCGGGGGGACTCCAACAGGTCCTTGCCGGCGACGGTCACCCGGCCGCTGGTCGGGGGGAGAAAGCCGGTGATCATGCGGATCGTGGTGGTCTTGCCCGCGCCGTTGGGGCCGAGAATGCCGATGATCTCGCCCTCCTGGACGGCGAAGGAGACGCCGTCCACGGCGGTGAAGTCGCCGTAGCGGCGGACCAGGTTCTGCGCCTCGATCATGGAGCGTCTGCCTCCTCGTGAGCTTGCTTCCGCGCTTGGGATGGCCCGGGGGCTCCCGGGACCCTCGGTTTTAGCAAAACGGATGCCCTGCTGGGAAGAGCCGTAGGTCGCGATGGATCAACGAGTTCCATCTCCGGCTCAAGAACGGGCCACGTATGGTCACGCCATTATGGCACGCCAGGGCCTCTTCTCTGCTATCTTCACCGCATGGCAGACAAGACATCCGGCATGAAGTCCGCGTACGAGCTGGCGCTCGAGCGCCTGGAGAAGCAGGGGATCGAGCGGCCGCGCGAGGAGGGGCTGACCGAGGAGAAGCGCGAGCAGATCGCCGAGATCCGCCGCCAGGCCGAGGCGAAGCTCGCCGAGCTCGAGATCCTCCACCGCAACCGCCTGAAGACGGTCCACGACCCCGTCAAGCGCCAGGAGGACGAGGAGGAGTACGTCCGCGAGCGCCGCCGCATCGAGGACGACCGCGAACGCAAGGTAGCCCGGCTGCGCGAGGGGTAGGGGGAAGCCGTCCCAGCCTCGCGACCCTCGTCCGATCCTTCATGCCCCTCGGGTCGCACCTGGTTCGAACAGGGTCGCGCCTACTTCGAACAGGGTCGAGCCTACTTTGAAGAGGGTCGAGAGCCTTGACCCGCGGGTCGAGACGACTTTGAAGCGGGTCGAGAGCCTCGACCCTGGGGTCGCGCCTACTTTGAAACGGGTCGAAAGGCTCGACCCTCGGGTCGGCACGGCTGCGGACGGGGTCGAGACGGCTTCGCGGCGGCGCGGCCGTGCCCGCGCCGGTCCTAGTACGGCATGTCCTCTTCGTCCAGCCCGAAGTGGTGGCCGAGCTCGTGGACCACGGTGTCGCGGACCTCGCGGATGACCTGGCGGCGGTTGTCGCAGGCGCGGAGGATGGGGCCGCGGTAGATCACCACGCGGTCGGGCAGGCCCATGTAATAGGTGCTCCTCTCGTCCTGGTGGACGCCCTGGTAGAGGCCGAACAGCTCCTCGCCGGGATCGAGCCCCAGGGCGTCGAGGTCCTCGGGGTCGGGCTCCTCCTCGACCATGACGACCACGTTCTCGAGCAGGTCGGCGAAGTCCTCGGGCAGGCCGTCCAGGGCCTGCTCGACCAGGGCCTCGAACTCTTCGGGGGGGACGCGCATGGGGGGAGAGTTTAGCCTCCCTCCTTATAATAATGCCGCATCCCCTCCATGTCCCGACTCCGCGCCCTCCGCTCACCCCCCGCCGCCCTGCTCGGCGCCGTGCTCGTCCTGGCGGCCCTGCACATGCTGGTGTTCGACCGCGGGCTCGGCGGCGACGGCTGGGCCCCCTTCGCCACCCTGGAGTCGCTGGTGGACGACGGCGACCTCTGGCTCGAGGACGACCACCGGGGGGTGATGAACGGCCTCGTTGGATCCCCCGGGGGCCACCTCGTCTCCCAGTACCCGCCCGGGATCCTGGTCCTCGACGCCGTGCCGTTCTTCGCCGGCCGGGCGTTGGACGCGCTCCTCCCCGAGGGGCTCCTGGCCGGCGGAGTGGAGCTGCCGCCGGCCGGCAGGGTCCCCCGCGGCGTGTTCTTCTCGGCCGCCGCCATCGTGCTGGCGCGCAACGCCGCGACGCTCCTCGGGCTCCTCTGGACCGGCCTCGCCCTGCGCCGGATCGGCGTGCCCGGGGGCCGGGCCGCGGCGGCCGTGGCGCTCACCTTCTTCGGCGGCCCGCTGCTGTTCTACTCGCTGGTGGGGATGACCCACGCCCCGACCTTCGCGCTGGCGGCCCTGCTCCTCCTGCTGCTCGTGCGCTGGCGGGCGGCGCCGAGCCTGCGGCTCGCCCTGGCGGCGGGCGTGGTGGTCGGCGGCGCGGTGCTGGTGCGCTACAGCGCCATCGCCCTGCTCCCGGCGGCGGCGCTGGCCCTGCTCCCCTGCTCTCGGGAGAGGCGGTCCTGGTCCGGCCTGCCCGCCTTCGCGGCGGGGTTTGCCGTGCCGCTCCTCCCCCTCCCCTTCTGGTGGCACGCGAGCTTCGGCTCCTGGACGCCTCCCCCCTATGGCGGCC
>DASPJI010000771.1:0-11574 GCA_035628695.1 Thermoanaerobaculia bacterium
GATACTGTATGTTTACTGTCATGCTCAAGACGCTCACCGCGGCCGCGATGCTCCTCGCGTGCGTTCACGCGGCACAGGCGGATCCGCTCGTGCACACGTATTCCATCGTGGCGCGGGATCCCGCCACCGGCGAGCTTGGCGTCGCCGTGCAGTCGCACTGGTTCTCGGTCGGATCGATCGTGACGTGGGCCGAGGCAGGCGTCGGCGCCGTGGCCACGCAGTCGTTCGTGCGGGTGGACTACGGCCCGCTGGGGCTGAACCTGATGAAGGAGGGCAAGGCGGCGCAGGAGGCCCTGGACCAGCTCCTGGCCGCCGACCCGCAGAAGGACGTGCGCCAGGTGGCGTTCGTCGACGCCCAGGGGCGGGTCGCGTCCTGGACCGGCCCCAAGTGCATCCAGGCGGCGGGCCACCAGACCGGCAAGGCGTTCTCGGTACAGGCCAACCTCATGGACAAGCCGGCGGTCTGGCCGGCCATGGCGCGGGCGTTCGAGTCCGCCAAGGGGGACCTCGCCGAGCGGCTCCTCGCCGCCCTCGAGGCCGCCGAGGCCGAGGGAGGAGACATCCGCGGCAAGCAGAGCGCCGCGCTGATCGTCGTCCGGGCCAAGTCCACCGGCGAGCCCTGGCGCGACCGGCTGGTGGACCTGCGGGTGGACGACAACCCCGCGCCCCTGGTGGAGCTGCGGCGCCTGCTCAAGCTCCATCGGGCCTACGAGCAGATGAACCTCGGCGACGAGGCGGCGGCTTTGGAGAAGTGGGACGCGGCTCTCGGCCACTACACCGCAGCGTCGAAGATGGCGCCCGAGATCGCCGAGCTCCCCTTCTGGCAGGCGGTCACCCTGTTCATGGCCGGCCAGGAGGACAAGGCCCTCCCCGTGTTCCGGGAGGTCTTTGCCCGCGAGGAGCGCTGGGCGCGGCTGGTGCCCCGGCTGCCCGCCGCGGGCCTGCTGCCTGACGATCCCAAGAAGATCGAGAAGATTTTGAGCGTGGCCCCGAAATCCAACCGGCAGTGATCACCGTCCGATCGCCACTCCCCAGGCGCCGGCGCCAGCCTTGATCGTCGCGACCACCTTGCGGGTTGCCGTATCGATCACCGACACGTCGTTGCTCACGCCATTGGCCGTATAGACCTTACGGCCATCCGGCGTGATGGCGATCCCCCACGGGCGTCGCCCCACGGGGATGGTGGCGACGAGCCGGCTCGCCGCCGCGTCGATTACGGCCACGGAATTGCCGTGGCCGTTCGCCACGTACACGAGCTTGCTGTCGGGCGAGACCACGACGCCCACGGGCCGGGCGCCGGGGAGGTCGATGGTCTTGATCACTTCGTGCCGCGCCACGTCCACCACCGAGACCGAGCCGCCGATCTCGGCCGTCACATAGGCGCGCCGGCCATCGGGCGAGAAGGCCGCGGCCCGCGGCCGGGGGTCCACCAGGAAGCTCGCCACCACCTCGTTCTTCTTCGTATCGATCACCGAGACCGTGTTGCTCGTCTCCGCCGTGACATAGACCCACCGTCCGTCCGGGCTGATCGCCACTCCCTCGGGCTCGATCCCCACGATGAGCGAAGCGATCACTTTCTTCGTTGTCGCGTCGGTGACCGAGGCCGTGCCCGCGTCCTCGTTCGAGCTGTAGAGCCGCTTGCTGTCCGGAGAGACGGCGAACTGCTCGGGATCGGTGCCGCCGTCGTAGCGGGCAACGATGCGAGGGCGCTTGGGATCGAAAGCGACAATGGCGTCGCCGTCCCCCTGATCGTTGCGGGCCGTGTCGCTCAGGGCCACGTAGACGCGCGAGCCGTCCGGGCTGACCTGGATCCCCCGCGGCCGGTGCCCGACCCGCAAGGTGTAGAGCCCCTTCTGGGTGGCCGTATCGATCACCGTCACCGTGCCTGCCCTCTCGTTGCTGACGTAGGCGAGGGGGGCCGCGGCGGCCGGGTAGGACGCCAAGAGGAGAACGAGAAAAGCTTTCCAAATCGTCATGGCACCTCCTCCACAGCCTTGTCCCCCTCCACTCTGTAGAGCGGCTGGCGCAGATGGTGGCTGGGATCGAATTCAAGACGGGCTCCCTTGTGGCCGTCGAAGCGCATCGCCTTCAGCCGCTCCGGCAGCTCGGCCTTGGTCGCGGAGGGGTGGCGCAGCGCCAGCTCCACCGGGATGCGGACCGCCATCCAGCCCATCCACGCCATGGAATCCATGGGCTTCCCAAAGCTGGATTCGAAACGCTGGTTGAGCTGCTCCGCCCCGAATCTCGAAAGAGAGTGATGCCACTCCATGCCACGCGAGCCGGCGGCGCGGCGCGGCGCCAGGTGGAACCGGAAGCGCCCCGGCGCCTCCGCCGCCTCGGAGGGCGATCCGGTCGTGATCAGCAGCACCTGATGCCGGTCGGCAACCTCTCCCAAGGCGGCGCGGATGGCGGCCTCGACGCCTCCCACCAGGGCCATCACATTGGATTGCTCGATGAGCCGCGTGGCCTCCCGAGAGGCCTCCTGGGGATCGCCGGCCGTGGCGGTCAGGAGCTCGAAGCGGGCGCGGAGCAGCTCGGCGGTACGGCCAGCCTCCTGAGCGCCGAGCTCGGCCCCTCGCCGCAGGGACTCCGCGAAGGCTCCATCCTTGGGCAGGATCAGCCCCACGCGGATCAGCCGCGGCTCCGGGGCGGCGTGGAGCCGGCCCGCGCCGGCGGCGAGCGCGCCGGCTCCGAGGATCGATCGCAGGAAAGTTCGGCGCGTGATCATTTCAAGGTGTAGAGATAGGCGACCATGTCCCGCCCGTCCTCCTCCGTCACGCCGAGGTTCGGCATGGCGGTCCCCGGGGAGACGCTCTGGGGGTCGCGAACCCACAGCGTCATGTTCTCCGGCGTGTTCGGCAGCTTGCCGCCCAGGTAGGTCCGGCTGGCGATCCCCTCGAGGGAAGGGCCCACCATGCCGCGGGCCCCCTCGACGCCGGGGATGACGTGGCAGGACGCGCAGCCATACTTGAGCATGTGCTGCCGGCCCCGCTGCGAATCGCCGCCGGTCCTCTGCGCGGCCTCCTGCGCGGCGTCCCCGCCGCAGCCGGAGAAAACGATCAGGAGCAGTGCCGTTCCCAGCGCCGCTCTCGTGGTGCTAAGCCTCATGAATACCCCTCTCTGTTTCCAGGGCCGCTGTCTCCAAGACAGACAGGATCCTCTCGCTCTCGGTGAAGGCGACCCGCCGCTCGGCCTCGCCGAGCCATGCCGCGAACAGGGCGAGCCCCAGGAGCATGAAGACCGCCCCCGCCGGCACCCACATGATGAGTCCGGCGAGTTGCTGGTCCTCCAGGGCCGAGAGCCCCCACTCGCCCGTCCGCGCCTCATAGATTGGATACCACAGAGAGGGGGCAAAGGTCAGGAGGGCGCCCAGGACACCGCTGTGCATGCCGGTAAGGAAGACGTACGCCACCGCCACCCCATACCCGAACCGGCCGTAGCGTCCATGGATCAGAGCCCACCAGAAGAGAGCCGCGCTGCCGAAGAAGCTGGCGTGCTGGACCGCGTGGACCGCGTCGCTGGTGAGCGTCGCCTGGTAGAGCCGCGGCACGTGCCACACCCAGAGCGCCACGCCGTGGATCGCCCACACCACGAACGGGCCGCTGAGCGCCCGCCATCCCGAGCTCACCCAGGGCCGGTGCGTCCATCGCCCCACCGCCTCGCGTCCTCGTGGAGGCAACGCCCACAGGAACACCACGAGAGGCCGCCCCAGCACGAAGAGAGGCGCGGCGATGAGCATCAGCACCTCGTGCTGGGCCATATGGGCCGAGAACAGGACGCCCCCCAGAGCATCGAGCGGCGAGACCAGCGCCACGAACAGCGACAGCCACCCCGCCGCGAACGCCGCCGCCTCCCAGCGGCGCACGCCGCGGTCCGCCCCGGCGCTCGCCCACAGCCGCTGCAGCCCCAGGATATAGAGGACACCCGAGAGCCCCAGGCAGAGCCCCACGAGCGGGTCCCACGTCCACCAGCGGAGCACTTCGGAAGCGGTGAGGTGCTTCTCCGCTCCATGAAGCAATGCGATCAATCGCACGCCCCCAGGAACCAGTTCGGGATCTCCCCCGCCACGATCACCAGGCTGAAGGCCAGGCTCAGCACCAGGCCCCAGAGCGCCATGAAACGGCGGCGGGTGTCCTGCGCATCCCCCATCTCCGTCGAGCCCTCCGGCAGCCGCTTCCACGACCGCCAGGAAATCAACGCGCCGGCCGCGGCCATGAGGAGCGCCGCCAGCGTCACGAGATGGAGCATCCCCTCGGTGCCTTTCGCGCACGCCGTCGGCACCAGCATGTAGCTCACCTGCTGATGGAGCGCCCAGGCGAGCGGACCGGCCATCACGCCGGCCCAAAGCACCAGATTTCCGGACTGCCGATGGATCGCTTTCGTGGTCTCGGACATTGCTACGGCCGGAAGAATCCGGGCTCCAGATAGAGGATCACGTAGAACACCAGCCAGGAGAGGGACACGAAATGCCAGTAGACCTCGTTGGTCGCCACGTCCGTCAGGTGCTTGTCCTCCACCGGCCCGCGGATGAACAGGACGATGAAAATCGTCTTCTCCACCGCCGAGGTCAGGATGTGGAGCGTATGAATCCCCACGATCACCCAGACGATGGAGCCGTACGCGTGGCTCCTCCATTCATAGGACATGGAGGCAAACTCGAAACCGCGGAGGACCAGGAAGACGTAGCCGAGGCCGGCCGTCGCGATCAGCCAGCGCAGGATGCGCCCGAGCTCGGCCCGCTTCGCCGCCTTGGCCGCCTCGTGCATGCAGAACGAGCTCGCCAGGAGGACCAGCAGCGCCGTGGTGGTCAAAGCCAGCGGTGGGTTGATCACGCCCGGCGGCGGCCACTCGCTCGCTCCGCCCCGCAGGTAGAAATAGGCCGCGGCGAGCAACGCGAACCCCATCGACTCGATGGTGACCAGGCCCACCACGCCCCACCAGATGGGCGCGCGGCTGCCGAAGACCACGGACGGCAGCTCGGAGACATCGATCACCGGCCGCTGCTTCATGCCTTCTCCTTGAGGATCACCCGTCCCATGTCGCTCCGCGGCCAGAACCAGCAGACCAGGGGGATGATCGCGAGCACGATCCCCCAGGGTAGCGCCCACGGGGTGAAGATGACGGTGATGAATGTAAAGCCCGTCACCAGCGCGAGCACGAACGGCCAGATCGAAGGCCCCGCGACGATATCCCGGTGGTCCGGCTCCGCATCCAACGTGTGGGTCACCAGCACCTCGCGGCGGTTGTCTTGCAGCCCCACCACGACGGGCTGGTTCTCGCGCGGCATCCACAGGGGATGGCGCCCGTGCACCGTCGGCAGATAGAGGAATCCGTAGGATGGCGGAGGCGAGCTGGTCTCCCACTCGAGCGTGTCGGCGTCCCACGGGTTGTCACCGGCAATGGCGCCGTGCCGCAGGCTCCACAGCGCGTTGAGAATGAACACCACGACCCCCGCGGTGAGAACAAGGCCACCGAGCGTGGCCAGCCGGTTCAGGTCGGTCCAGCCGCTCTCGCCGAGATAGGTGTAGACCCGCCGCGGCATGCCCTGGAGCCCGAGCTGGTACATGGGAAAAAAGGTGAGATTGAACCCCGCGAACAGCAGCCAGAAGCTCCACTTCCCCGCCCGCTCGGACATCATCCGCCCGGTCATCTTCGGGAACCAGAAATAGACCGCGCCGATCAAAGGGAAGACCGCGCCGCCGATCAGCACATAGTGAAAATGGGCCACCACGAAGAACGTGTCGTGGACCTGGAGGTCCAGCGGCACCGCGGCGAGCATCACGCCGGTCAATCCGCCGGCTACGAAGATGGCGATGAAGCCGAGGACGAAGAGCATCGGCGTTCGGAATCGTATTCGCCCGCCCCACAAGGTGGCGATCCAACAGAAGATCTGGACCCCGCTCGGAATCGCGATCATGATGCTCGCCGCCGTGAAGAAGCTCTGCCCGAGCTGCGGCAGGCCGGTGGCGAACATGTGATGCACCCACAGGCCGAAGCCGATGAAGCTCGTCGCCACCAGCGACAGGACGATCGCGTTGTAGCCGAAGATCGGCCGGCGGGTGAACGGGACGATGATCGCCGACACGAAGCCGGTGGCCGGCAGGAAGATGATGTAGACCTCGGGGTGGCCGAAGAACCAGAACAGGTGCTGCCAGAGGATGGCATCGCCCCCCTCGCCCGGATTGAAGAAGTGGGTGTCGATCAGCCGGTCCATGGCGAGCAGCGAGCTGCTGACCATGACCGCCGGCATGGCGAACACCACCATGAGCGAGGTGATCAACTGCGTCCAGACGAAGAGCGGCATGCGGTTGAGCGACATGCCGGGTGCGCGCTGTTTGAAGATGGTAACGATCAGGGTGACCGAGGTGGCGAGGCCCGAGACCTCGGTGAACGTGATCATCTGCGCCCACACGTCCACCCGCTTGCCGGGCGAGTACTCGGGGCCGGAGAGAGGGACATAGCTGAACCAGCCCGCATCCGGCGCCATGCTCAGGAAGAAACCGCTGTAGAGCAGCAGCCCGCCGATCAGATAGATCCAGTAGCTGTAATTGATCAGCCGCGGGAACGCCAGCTCGCGCGTGCCGATCATCAGCGGCACGAGATAGAGCCCGACGGCTTCCATGATCGGCACCGCGAACAGGAACATCATGGTGGTGCCGTGCATGGTGAAGAGCTGGTTGTAAAGGTCGGGGCTGAGGAGGCCGTTCTCCGGCCGGGAGAGCTGGATGCGCATGAGGAGCGCCTCAATCCCCCCCAGGGCGAAGAAGATGAACGCGGTGACGATGAACCGTTTGGCGATCGCGGTGTGGCGCACCTCCGACAACCAGCCGATGAACCCTTTCTCCGGGCGCCAGGCGCCTTCCAGGCGGTGATGGACCTCGTCGAGGAGGTCGGCCTCGGGGGTTTCGGGCTCCGCCTGGATGACCACCGACTTCGGGCTCATCTCAGGCTCTCCAGATAAGCGAGCAAGGCCTGCAGATCCTCCGATTTCATGGGATTGGGGGGCATCAGGTTCCCCGGTTTGGTGCTCTGGGGATCGGCGATCCAGCCGCCGAGATGGCCGCGGGTGTTGGGCAGGGTCCCGGCCGCGAGGGTGCGGCGGCTCGCGAGGTGCGTCAGGTCGGGCCCCACGCGGCTGCCGGCGTCGGTCCCCTGGATGGTGTGGCAGAGCGGGCAGGCCTGGGAAAGGAAGACCTGCCGTCCGCGCTGCTGGAGCGGCGTGGCCGGCTCCGGCGCGGGCTGGCGCTGCCGCTCCCACCAGGCGGCGAACCGCTCCGGCGGCTCGGCGATCACCAGGAAGCCCATGTGCGCGTGCTGGTGGCCGCAGAACTCGGCGCACTGGCCGCGGTAGACGCCCGGCCGGTCGGCCTGGATCCAGGTGTCCGCCGTGCGGCCCGGGATCAGGTCGAGCTTGCCGTGGAGGTTGGGCACCCAGAAGCTGTGGATCACGTCCGCCGACGTGGTCAGGATCCGCACCGGCTGCCCGACCGGGATGTGCAGCTCGTTGGGTGAGCGGATGATCCGGTAGGGCTCCGGGTGCTGATACTCGAAGTCCCACCACCACTGGTGACCGATCACTTTGACAGTTAAGGCATCCTCGGGAACCCGGAGCGGCGAGATCGACCGGCCGGTGGCGACCGAGGCCACGAGAAGCCCGAAGAGTGTGATCACCGTCGCCGCCACCGCCGCGACGATCGTCCGCATCATCCGCCGCTCCACCCCGGGCTCGACGGACATGGGCGCTTCGACGCCCCGCTCCTTGCGCGCCCGCCTCCCGCGCACCATGCCGGCGATGAAAAAGAGCATGACGAGCACGAACACGGCCGTGCACACCCAGAACATCAGCCACCAGAGGTCTTCGATCCGTCCCGCCTGGGGCCCGGCCGGGTTGAGCGCCGACTGGCGGCCGGCGAAGCCGGAGCCGGCTAGAAAGGCGAGGGCATTCATCGTGGATGCTCCGCCGGCTGCCGCAGCTCCTCGCCCGGCCCGGACGCCTGGGGGGACTCGCCAGAATATAGATGATCATTCCGCCCCGGCGCCGCCGCCTTGGGCACCAGCCGGCCCATCGCGCGAACGTAGGCCACGATCTGCCACGCCTGCTGCTCCGGGATGTGCCCGCCGAACGACGGCATCCCGTTGGGCCGTCCCTCGAGGATCGTCGCGTAGATGTTCTGGGGCTCGCTGCCGTAGATCCACGTGTCATCGATCAGCGCCGGGCCCATCCCCCCGCCGCCGTGCGCGTGGCAGCCGACGCAGTTGTACTGGCTGAACAGCCGCTGCCCCTGACTGATCGAATAGGCGTTCTCGTCGTACGGCCCCCTGCCTTCGGCCTGCGCCAGCGGCCTGCCGGGCTGGAGCGTCGTCTGCCGCACGATCGGTCGGGGCCTGGCGGCCGAGGACGGCAGCACCTCCGGCGGCCTCATCTCGCGCTCGCACCCTCCGAGGACGGCCACAGCGAGGATTGTCAAGATCCCGTTTCTGGTCATCCGCGGCTCCTTTCTGGACGGGGCACGCCATAGCGGTCGAGGATCGCCTCGATCTCCGGCCGACGCCGCTCCAGGATGGCGTCGAGCTCGTCACGGAGCGCCGTGTCCTCGCGCCGCACACCCATGGAGATGTCATAGACGAACGGCAGGAACGGCAGATCGATCTGCGGCGACACCGGCACGATTTCGAGCGGCGGCACCGCCTGGCGCCGTGCGAAATAGCCGGCGAGCGGCCCCCACACCACCGCCACGTCGATCTCCCCCGCCGCCACCGCCTCGACGATCCGCGCCGGAGGGTTCGGCTCCCGGTAGTCGCCATACACCGAATATCCCCGGACGTTGTCGATCACACCGCGGCTCGCCAGCGCGTGAGCGGGAGGAGCATTGTGTAAATCGTCGCCGATCATCTGCACCCCGACCCGCAGCCGCCGCAGCGCCGGATCATCGAACGACCGCACCGTGATCCCGCTGTCCTTCGGATAGACGAACACATAGCTCGACCGGTAGTAAGGACGGGTAGCCATCGCCAGCTCGAAGCTGCTGGGGACGCCCATCACCACGTCGCAGAGTCCCGCCCGCAGCGTGTTCCTGAAGAACCCCCGCCGCTGCGCCCACCACGTGTACTCCACCCGCGCCCCCATCTCGCGAGCGATCACCTTCGCGATCTCGTTCTCGAATCCTTCGAGCTGCCGGTTCGAAAACGGCAGATTGTTGGGATCAGCGCAGACGCGGAGCGTGCGGGCGGGGGGGGCGGGGGCGCAGGAGATGAAGAGAGCTGCGATCAAGAAGAAGAGGAGCACCGGGGCGGCCTGCCCGCGAGTCCTCACCCCCCGGCCCCCTCTCCCATCTCCCTTCCCCCCAATCCCGGGAGAGGGGGAGAAAAACACAGCCTTCTCTTGGGCTGTTCTCCCCCTCTCCCGGCGGGGGGCAGGGTGGGAGATGGGAGAGGGGGCCGGGGGGTGAGAACTCCGCGCGTACGAATCCCCCGCCTCCACGTTCGTCCCCTTACAGCGAGAACACATAAAGCATCCCCCCGCGAGTCGTCGCCTCCTTCAGATCCGCCATCGCATTGGCAAACCCCAGCGCCGCCGTGCCGTCCCGCGGATCGAGATCCCCCGCGACCACGGCCCCCGCCCAGCCCCCCACGCCCGAGAGGATGGCAACGTATTGCTTGCCGTCCGGTCCGCGATAGGTCACGGGCTGGCCGATGATCCCGGAGCCGGTCTTGAACTTCCACAACTCCTGTCCATTGCGGGCGTCCAGCGCCTTGAACCAGCCATCCATGGTGCCGTAGAAGACCACGTCGCCCGCGGTGACCAGTGCGCCGCTCCAGGCCGGGAACTTCTCCTTGATCTGCCAACGGGGCTTGCCGGCCACCGGGTCCCAGGCCGTGAAGAACCCCCGGTTGCCACCGGGGCCGGCGTACATCTTCACGTTGGCGCCGACGAACGGCGTGCCTGCGATGTAGTTCGCCTCGACCCCCTCGTAATCCATGCAGAGATTGTTGTGGGGCATGTAAAGGAGACCCGTGCGCGGCGAGAAAGCGGACGGCTGCCAGTCCTTGGCGCCTGGCGACGCGGGGCAGATCTCGCGCACCACCTTGCCCACACCGGTCTTCTTGGCCTCCACCTCCTGGATCCGGCCGGTTTTCAGATCGACGCCGGTCGAGACGGTGATCGGAGCGAATGGGTTGGCCGACAGCACCTGACCGGTGGCGCGATCCATTACATAGACGTAGCCGTTGCGCTCCGGCCGCACGAGCACCTTGCGTTTGCGGCCACCAACCTCGAGATCCAGCAGAATGCTCTCGTTGATGCCGTCGTAATCGAAATGATCATGAGGGCCGACGTGATAGAACCAGCGGGCCTGTCCGGTGTCGGGATCGCGGGCGAAGACGCCGCAGGTCCACTTGTTGTCGCCGGGCCGCTGGTCCGGGTTCCACGGGCCGGGATTGCCGGTGCCATAGAAGATGAGGTCGAGCTCGGGATCGTAGGAGATCCACCCCCAAACCGTGCCGCCGCCCATCTTCCAGGCGTCGGGGGGCCAGCTCTTGACGCCGAGGTCCGTGCCCTGGTCCATGGGATAGAACGGCTTGAACTCGGGGCCGATCAGGACGTCTTTGTCCGGGCCGGTGCTGTAGGCGCGCCAAGCGATCTTGCCGCTGCCGGCGTCGAGGGCGGTCAGCCATCCGCGCACGCCCAGCTCGCCGCCGCTGTTGCCCACGAGCACCTTGTCCTTGACCACCAGGGGCGCCATGGTCATGGTCTCGCCCTTGTTGATGTCCCCCAGCTTGGTCTTCCAGACCTCTTTCCCGGTCTCCGCGTCCACGGCGACCGTGTGGTTGTCGAGGGTGTTGTAAAAGATTCGCCCGTTGGCATAGGCGGCACCCCGATTGACCACGTCGCAGCACGCGACCCCCTGGGCGGCGGGATCGGGCTGCGGCTCATAGACCCACTTCGCCGGAGCGCCCGGCTGGGTGAGATCGAGCGCGTAGAGCTGGTTGGGGTACGGGGTGACGACGTACATCGTGCCGCCGACCACGAGCGGCGCGGCCTCGTGGCCCCGCAGGCTGCCGGTGGAGAACGTCCACGCCACTTTGAGATTCTTGGCGCTCTGGACGTTGATCTGGCCAAGTCCGCTGAACCGGGTGCTGGCGTAGTTCTTGGCCGCCATCACCCACTGGCCGTCGTCGGCCTGGAGGTCTGCCGGCGACAGCTTCCCCGAGATCCGCCCCGCCCCCTGGCCCACGTGGGGCCCCGAGGCGCGCTCTTCCCCACCGCATCCGAAGGCCAAGACACTGAGACTGCAAAGGAAAGCGACCGTGAAACCGACACCCCACCCGCCCGGACCGGTTCTCTCCATCAGCGTTCAAACACTCCTCTCGAGAATCCTGAACAGCCCTCGCCGGCATCCAGGCCCGCACCTTTCCCCTCGGCGCTCTGAGCTCCCAGACCGTTCCTGTCTTCCCCACACAGAACAAAGGCTCACGGTGGATAAAAGCACAGCAAAGTAGATGCCAAGGAGGAGCTTCGGGGATTCCCAACGGGGTCGTGCCAGCCGCCCCGTCATCCTGAGAGGAGCCCTGGCG
>DASPJI010000772.1:0-4621 GCA_035628695.1 Thermoanaerobaculia bacterium
GCCGGCGCCTCCCGCCGAGGGGGGACCGCGCGAGGTCTTCGGCGTCTCGGCGACCGCCGCGCTCTTCCGGCGGAGCGCCCTGCCGGCCGGCGACGTCTTCGACCCCCGGCTCGGCTCCTACTATGAGGATGTCGACCTCGCCGTCCGCCTGCGGGCGGACGGCTGGCGGGCCCTCCTGGTGCCGGCGGCGCGGGCGCGGCACGCCGGCTCGGCGACGGGGAAGACCCTGGGGAGCCGCCGCTGGCGCCTGATCCATGGCAACCGCCACCTGGTGGCGGCCCGGCTCCTGGGCCGGAGCTACTGGACCCGCCTGCCGCGCCTCGTCCTGCGCGACCTGGTGGACCTGGGCCGCGCCGCGCTGACCGGCGAGGGGGCCCTGGCGGCCGGCATCGCCGGCGGCTGGGGACGGGCGGCCCGCCTCCTCCCCGGCTTCGCCCGCCGCGGCGCCCCCGCCGTGCCGCTACGGGATGTGGCGCGCTTCCGGTAACCTTCGCGCCATGGAAGGGAGAGACCCCGCCGCCCCGCTCCTCTCCGGAGTGGTGGTGCACTGGCACAACGAGGAGCTGCTCGCCGGGCTCGCCGAGGCCTGGCCGCGCGACCCCCGTTTCGAGCTGGTGGTGGTGGACAACGGTTCCCAGTCAGAGCTGGCGGCCGGGCCGGCCCGGGTCCTCCATCCGGGCCGCAACCTGGGCTTCGCCGGCGGCGCCAACGCCGGGGCCGAGGCGGCCCGTGCCCCGATCCTCCTGATCCTCAACCCGGACGCGGTGCCCGAGCCCGGCGCCCTCGACCGTCTCCTGGAGGGGTTCGCCGCCTGCCCGGACGCCGCGGGCCTCGCTCCCTGCCTCTCCGGGCCCGGCGGCGAGCCGCAGTGGGCCTGGCAGCTCCGGCCGCTCCCCACCCCCTGGAGCCTGCTGCGCCACGCGTTCCCGCTGCCGGGCGGCGAGGGGGTCTCCCGCGAGCCCGCCGCCGGTGAGCCGGTGGAGCAGCCGGCCGCGGCGGCGCTGGCCCTGCGGCGCGAGGCGCTGGCGGCGGTGGGCGGCTTCGACACCGGCTTCCATCCCGCCTGGTTCGAGGACGTGGACCTGGCGCGCCGGCTGCGCGACGCCGGGCTGGTGCTGCGCTACTGGCCGGCGGCCCGCTTCCGTCACGGGCTGGGGAGCACGGTGCCGCGGCTCGGCTACGGCCCCTTCCTCTGGATCTATCACCGCAACCTGGACCGCTACCTGGCCAAGCACCACGGCCGCGGCTGGGCGCTGGCGTCGCGGCTCCTGCTGGCGCCCGGACTGCTGCTGCGGCTGGCGCTCCTGCCGCTACGCCGGCCACGGCGGGCCACCTCGCGCGGCGACGCCGCCCGCGGGCTCGCCCTCACGCTGGCCGGCGCCCTCACCGGCTGGCGCCGCCCCCGCGCCCTGGCCTTCGGGAGCGCCCGGGCGTGACCGGCGTCCCCGAACGGCCGGCGGTGGCGGTGGCCGTGGCCGTGGCCGTCTGCATCGTCACCCACAACGACGCGGCGGACCTGCCCGGCTGCTTCGCGGCCCTCGCCGGCGTCACCCACCGGCCGCTGGAGGTGATCGTCGCCGACTGCGCCAGCCGCGACGGCAGCCCGGAAGTGGCCCGCCGCGAGGCCGCGGCCCGCATCCCGGACATCCCCTGCCAGGTGGTGGAGCTGGGGGAGAACCGCGGCTTCGCCGGGGGGATGAACGCGGCCTTCGCCCGCACCGGGGCGCCGTTCGTCATGACCCTGAACGCCGATGCGCACCTCGGGCCCGACTACATCACGCGGCTCCTGGAGCGGGCGCGGGCCCACCCCGGTCTGCGGGTGGGGGGCCTCACCGGCCGCATCCTGCGCTTCCCCCGCGACGCCGAGGGGAATGAAGGGGAGCCGCGCCTCCTGGACGCCTGCGGCATGTACCTGACCGCCAACTGGCGGCACCTCGACCGCGGCTCGGGAGAGACCGACCACGGCCAGTGGGGGAGACCCGAGCGGGTCTTCGGCGCCACCGGTGCCGCCGCCCTGTTCAGCCGCGAGGCGCTCCTCGATGTCGCGGTCGACGGCGAGATCTTCGACTCCCGGTTCCACACCTACCGGGAGGACGCCGAGCTCTGCTTCCGGCTGCGGGAGCGGGGCTGGGAGATCCTCTACGAGCCCGCCGCCCTGGCTGAGCACCGCCGCTTCAACCTGCCGCAGCGCCGCTCCGCCATGCCGGAGGCCGCCAACTACAACTCGCTCAAGAACCGCTACCTGCTGCGGCTCTATCACCAGACCGGGGCCAACTTCCTGCGCACCTTCTTCCCGACCCTGGGCCGCGACCTCGTGGCGCTCGCCTACGTCCTGCTCAAGGAGCACTCGTCCCTGCCCGCCTACTCCTGGCTCTGGCGCCACCGCCGGGAGATCCTCCGCTGGCGGCGGATCATCCAGGGGCGGCGCACCGTGCCGGCGGGCGAAGTCGACCGCTGGTTCCACGTCCAGGGGGAGCCTCTTTGACCAGACCTCTTTCCGTCGCCCTGATCGGCAGCCGGGGCATTCCCGGCCGCTACGGCGGCTACGAGACGCTGCTGGAGGAGCTGGCCACGCGGCTGGTGGAGCGCGGCTTCCGGGTGACCGTCTACTGCCGGTCCCACTCGACCCCCCGCTCGCTCACCTCGTTCCGCGGCGTGGACCTGGTGGTGCTGCCGACCGTGCGCACCAAGTACCTGGACACGCCGGTCCACACCCTCCTCTCCTGTTTCCATGCCATGGGCGGCGGCTACGACGCGGCGCTGGTGGTCAACTCGGCCAACGCGCTGTTCGTCCCGCTGCTGCGGCTGGGCGGCGTGCCTGTCGCGCTGCACGTCGACGGCATCGAGAAGCGCCGTGCCAAGTGGGGGCCGGTGGGCCGGGGCGTCTATGCCCTCTCCGAGCGGCTGGCCTGCGTGCTGCCCGACGAGCTGGTGACCGACGCCGAGGTCATCCGCCGCCACTACCTGGACCGCTACGGGGCGGAGTCGGTGCCCATCGCCTACGGCGTCGATCCCCGGCCGATTCCGGACGGGGGCGACACGGGGGTCCTGGCGCGGCTGGGGCTCGAGAGCCGCCGCTTCTTCCTCTATGTCAGCCGCTTCGAGCCCGAGAACAACCCCCACCGGGTGGCCGAGGCCTACCGCTCGGTGGGCGGCGACCTGCCGCTCGTGATGGTCGGGGGGGCGCCCTACGCCGGCGAGTTCATCGCCGGCTTCACCCGCGGCGCCGATCCGCGCGTCCTCTTCCCCGGCGCCATCTACGGCGAGGGGTACCGGGAGCTCCTCTCCCACGCCCTGGCCTACATCCACGCCACCGAGGTGGGGGGCACCCACCCCGCCCTGGTGGAGGCGATGGGCTACCGCAACTGCTCCGTAGTCAACGACACGCCGGAGAACCGGGAGGTGACCGGCGACGCCGGCCTCTACTTCCGGGCGGCGGAGCCGGTGACCCTGGCGGAGCGGCTGGACTGGGTGCGGCAGCACCCAGACGAGGCGCGGCGGCTCGGAATCCGCGCCGGTGAGCGGGCCGCCGGTCTCTACTCCTGGGAACGAGTCACCGGCCTGTATGCCCGCCTTTTCGAACGTCTGGCCGGCCATCTGGCCGGGCGCCGGGGCTCTCCGTCTGGATGAAATGCCCGGCACATACGTACAATAGACAGTGGGCTACGTGAAGCTCGCGCCAAAAGACACCTCGGACCATCAATGCTGAAAGAACGAGCCCGGATTCTCACGGTCGGAATTTTTCTGCTGGATCTGGCCCTGGTGACGGCGGCCTTCCTGCTGGCCTTCGCCGTCCGCAGCTGGCTGCTGCCGGCGATCGCGCCCGGGGCCTTCCCCAGCCATCTCTACCCCCTGCCGGAGTATCTGCCGCTGCTGCCGCTGGCCCTGGCCATATGGGGCGTCCTCCTCCTCTCCTCCGGCCGGTACCGTTCTCACCGCACGGTGCCGCTGGTGGACGAGGCACTGGCCGTCATCCGCGTCTGCATCAGCGGCTCGGTGATCTTCACCCTGGTGCTCTATGCCGCCCGGCTGGACGGCCGGCTCCTGGGAAACGACCAGATCAGCCGCTCCTGGATCCTGCTCTTCGGCATCTTCTCGGTCCTGCTGCTCCTCACCGAGAAGCTGGGCGTCCGCCTGACCTCCCGCTACGTGCGGATGCACGGGTTCAACTACCGGACCGTGCTCATCGTCGGCACCGGCCCGACGGCGTTGCGCATCGCCGACTCGATCCAGAGCCACCGCTTCTGGGGCTTCCGCATCCTCGGCTTCGTCGTCAACGGCGACGCCCCCGGCCAGCCGTGGGGGAGCCGCTATCCCGTCCTGGGCGAGATCGCCGACATCCCGCGGATCGTCGAGAGCAACGTGGTGGACGACGTCATCTTCGCCGTCCACCGCCGCGACCTCGACCGGCTGGAGGACCTCTTCCTGAGCCTCCAGGAGCAGGGGATCCGCACCCGGTTCGCCATGGACCTCTTCCCCCACGCCCGGGCGCGCGTCGAGCTGGAGGAGCTCGACGGCATGCCGCTGCTGTCGTTCGCCACCACCCCCACCTCGCAGCTCCAGCTCATGGCCAAGCGCCTGCTGGACGTGGCGATCGCCGCCCTGCTGCTGGTGCTGGCGC
>DASPJI010000773.1:0-2353 GCA_035628695.1 Thermoanaerobaculia bacterium
CGTCGTCGTCGAGACCCGCGGCCGCATCCGCGACTCCTTCGAGACCTACCGGGCCGAGGGGCGGTTCCCGCAGATCGACGTGCCGGTGGTGGTGCTCGTCAACGAGGGCAGCGCCTCCGCCTCCGAGATCGTGGCCGGCGCCGTCCAGGACCACGACCGCGGCCTGGTGGTCGGCCAGCCGAGCTGGGGCAAGGGGCTGGTCCAGACCGTCTATAACCTCTCCTATGGAGCGGCCATCGCGCTGACCACGGCCAAGTACTATACCCCGTCGGGGCGGCTGATCCAGCGCGACTACACCTCCTACTTCGACTACTACACCCACGCCGACGCCGGCACCCCCGAGATGCTCGGCAAGACGGTGCGCGAGGACGAGATCTTCCGCACCGACCTCGGACGCAAGGTCTACGGCGGCGGCGGCATCACCCCCGACGTCATCGTCGAGAACGATCCGCTGAACGAGTTCGCCCAGTTCCTCCTGGCGCGCAACGCCTACTTCACCTTCGCGGTCGACTACAACCGGCGCAACCCGGTCAAGTCGACGGACTGGAAGCCGGCGCCGCAGGTGCTGGACGAGTTCAAGAAGTGGGTGATCAGCGAGGGCATCAGCCCGGCCGCCGAGGTCGAGAAGGAGTTCGCCGACGCCAAGCTGCAGGAGCAGGCGCTGACGCAGATCCGCGCCGAGGTCCTGAACGCCGTGTCCGGCCAGGAGGCCCGTCACCGCGCCTTCGCCCAGATCGACAAGCAGATCCAGACCGCCCTCGCCCAGTTCGACAAGGCCGCAGAACTCTACGCCCAGCGCAAGCTCCTCGATCAGAAGGACGAGGAGCGGGCCGACACCGCGGCCGCCGCCGAAGCCACGAGCAGGGCCCCCCGCGGCTGAGCTTCACCCCTTCCGCCAGAAACACGAACGGCCGGCGCGAGCCGGCCGTTCTGCTTCAGCCCCTCAACCTACCCCCTACTCCTCGTAGTCCCCCTCGACCGCGCTGCGGGCGTCCGACACCTCCTCGAAGTAGTCGGGCGGGACCAGGACCTCGCGCGGCTTGCTCCCCTGGGAGGGGCCGAGGAGGCCGTCGCGCGCCATCAGGTCGATGAGGCGGGCGGCGCGGGAGAAGCCGATGCGCATGCGGCGCTGGAGGAAGCTGGCGGAGGCCTGGCGCTCGGCCACCACCAGCCGCGCCGCCTCGTCGTACAGCTCGTCGTCGTTGTCGCCGCCGTCGGTGCCGGAGCCGGAGTCCCCGGCGGGCTCGCGGAGCACGTCCGGATCGAGCTCGGGCTTGCCCTGCTTCTTGAGCCAGCGCACCAGCGCCGCCGTCTCCTGCTCCGAGGTGTAGGCGCCGTGCAGGCGGATCACCCGCGAGCTGCCCTGCGGCATCATCAGCATGTCGCCCTTGCCCAGGAGCTTTTCCGAGCCCACCTGGTCGAGGATCGTCCGCGAGTCGTGGCGGCTCGCGGTGGCGAAGGCGATGCGGCAGGGGAAGTTGGCCTTGATGGTGCCGGTCAGGACGTCTACCGACGGGCGCTGCGTCGCGACGATCAGGTGGATACCCACGGCGCGCGCCATCTGGGCGAGCCGGGCGATGGAGGTCTCGACGTCCGAGGAGGCGACCATCATGAGATCCGCCAGCTCGTCGATGATGATCACGTAGTAGGGCAGCGGCTTCAGGTCCGCCGGGGTGACCGGGGCCTCGCCTTCGTTGAGCGCCAGCCGCTGCTGCACCTCGGGATCCTGGATCGCCCGGTTGTAGTAGGCGATCGAGCGCACGTGCACCTCGGCGAGGAGACGATAGCGGCGCTCCATCTCGGCCACCGCCCAGCGCAGCGCGTTCGCCGCCTTCTTCGGGTCCACCACCACCTCGGCCTTGAGGTGCGGGATGTCGGCGTAGACCCCCAGCTCGATCCGCTTCGGGTCGATGAAGATGAACTGCACGTCGTCGCGCGTCGCCTTGTAGAGGATCGAGGTGATCATGCTCTGCAGGCCCACGCTCTTGCCCGCGCCGGTGGCGCCGGCGACCAGCAGGTGCGGCATGGTGGCGAGGTCGGCGTAGTAGGGGGTGCCGTGGATGTCGGTGCCGATCGCCATGGTGAGCACCGACGGCGCCTTCTTGAACCGGTCGTCGGCGAGCAGCGTCCCCAGGCGGATGACGCCGCGCTCCCTGTTCGGCACCTCGATGCCCAGGGTGGAGCGGCCGGCCATGCGGTCGATGCGCACCGACTCGGCGCGGAGCGCCAGCGCCAGGTCGTCCTGGAGGTTGACGACCTGGCTGACCTTGACGCCGGGGGCGGGCTGGAGCTCGAAGACGGTGATCACCGGGCCGGGGCTGATCCCCTCGATCGTCCCCTCGACGCCGAACTC
>DASPJI010000774.1:0-5845 GCA_035628695.1 Thermoanaerobaculia bacterium
ATGAGGAGCGCCAGCCAGCGGGAAGGGAAGACCGCCGTCGGGGCGAAGCCGCGGGCCAGGCTCTCGCCCACTCGGAACAGGCCGAACCCATGATCCGGAATGGGCTCGATGCGCCAAGGCCCGGCCACGTCGGCGTCCCCGGCCGTGGGCGGCTCGTCCCGCTCCGCGAGCAGGCCGAGGAAGGCTGGGGTGAAGGCGTTGGGAAGGGGGGATTGAGTGGAGACAGTGCTACCCTGCGAGAAGCTGTTCATAAGTCCTCCTACGGACTGTGAGCGGTCAGGCTCGGAGGTGAGGACCAGTCACCTCCGGGCCGTCAGCAGGATTGCCGACCGCCCTTTGCAGCGCTTCTACATCTGGATGCCACTTGGCACCCCTGGGGCGACCGAGGTCGTCTCATGGGGTGCAAGGGAAGCATATGGTAGGCGTGGGGGTGGTTGCAAGGGTGTGGGGAAGATTTCTTGACCCCTCTCCCAAGTTGCGCACCGGGGCCTCCTTGCCGGTGGTGCAGTACTTGGCTATCGTGGCTCCATGGGAATGACGCTCAAGGGTTTCGAGGTCGTCGACGAGGAGATGGCTCGCGTGCTGCGGGAGAAGACCGGGGCCGAGCGGCTGCAGATCGCTTGGCGCATGTTCGCCTCGGCAAGAGCGATGCTCGAGAGCCATCTCCGGTCCGAGCACCCGGATTGGAGTGAGCAGCAGATCCGCGCTGAGGCGGTCCGGAGGCTCTCGCTTGGAGGATAAGGATCTGCTCCGGTACGCCGTGGAGGTCCTGGAGCGGCTTGGGCTCCGCTACCTCGTCACCGGCTCCGTGGCCACTATCTTCTTTGGCGAGCCCCGGTTTACCGTCGATATCGACATCGTGGTCGATCTGCCCGCCGAGCGCATTCGCGATTTCTGCGCCGCCTTCCCTTCTGGAGAGTTCTACCTCAGCGAGGAGACCGTCAGGCGCGCGGTCCGAAACCGGAGCCAGTTCAACATCATTCATCCCTCGTCCGGCCTCAAGGTCGACGTCATGATCCCCTCCGGCACACCGTTCGACCACAGCCGGTTTGCCAGGATGCGGCGCATCAGGCCGGGGCAGGATTTCGAGGCCTCGTTCGCCTCCCCCGAGGATGTCATCGTCAAGAAGCTCGAGTATTACCGGGAAGGGGGCTCGCAGAAGCACCTCCGGGACATCGGAGGCGTGCTGAGGATCAGCGGCGAGAAAATCGACTTTTCCTATATCCAGGAATGGGCCGAACGCCTTGGCCTGGACGAGATCTGGCAGGCGATCCTGGACGAGCTGGACCATCCCTCTCGAAACAGCTGAAAGCACCTACCATCACCCCAGACCTGACACCGCGACGGCAGAGGTCCCATCGCTGGGGCGACTCCTTCGAGCGGGGCTCGCGCACCCAAGAAGGTGGAGGCTCAGATGTCCGAGGCGCGAGCCCTTCCCCCCTCCCCGCTGCCCGGGGGAGGGTAGAGAAGGTCCTTTGCGCATCGGCTCGACCGCAGTAGCTTTGAGCTGCCTAATGGGAGGCAGCGAAAAGGAGGGTGCCATGAAGAAGTTGTACGTAGGTACAGTTCTGACGTTGGCTCTGCTGTTCGCTCCTCAGATGGCTTCCGCGCAGACCCCATGTACTGCGGTCTGCCAGGCGCACTACCCCTGCGACTATAGCTGTGACCTCTGTGTCGGCGACCCGGGATTGTGGGAGGACGGCAGCGGCTGCTGGGGCGAGATCGTCTCCGGGACCTGCGGCGATATCGGGCAATGTGGCTGGGTGCAGCCGCCAACCTGTACCCCCAATTGGATTTATGACGAGATTTCACATCAAGGGGCCATACCGGAACTCACCTGGGACCCCGTCTGTGAATGGCAGTGGAATCATCCCTCAGGGCCACAGTACGTCTGCGACTACGACAAGCCATTCAAGTGCACGGTCTACGGCGTCAATAAATATGTTCGGCACCAGGACAACTGCTCTCCATCGTCGTCGCAGACCTTCTGTGGCTATGCCTGGCAAAGCTACGTCGGCCACTACTCAAATTCCTGGTCAACCTGGGAGTGTTGCCTCGACTCCTACGAGTGGAATTGCACCACGTCGTTCCCTCAGTGTGGTTGGTAGCCCCGAGGCGAGGCTGACCGCCCTTAAAGGCAGTGGCAGGCGCAGGACCTCAGCATCTGGAGATCCTGGGCGGGCCACGAGCGACCGGCGCGTCGTAGTCCCTTCTACGACGAACGAAAGGGAGACACCTACCCCTGACCGCGCCGGGGGGGCTTGCCCGGTCCGCCGCCGGGTCCGCTCCGCCGGCCGGTCGGGGGGCCGCCGGGCCTTCCTCCCGGCCGGCCGCCGCCGGGGCCACCGGGACCGCGAGGCCGGGCGGTCCATGGCCGCTGCCCGCGCTCCTCTCCCCCCTCCCGCCGCTCGGGGGCCGGGGTGCCCGGGCGGGCGATGCGGATGTCCACCGGCCGGCCGCGGATGGTGGCGTTGGCCATCCGCTCCATCACCTGATCCTTGTACTGCAGGGGCAGCTCGACGAAGGTGAAGCGGTCGTAGATGTCGATCGAGCCGATGGACTTGCCGGGGATGCCCGCTTCGTTGGCGATGGCGCCGACGATGTCCGACGGACGGACGCCGGCGCGGCTGCCGGCGGCGAGGAAGAGCCGCACCATGCCGTCCTCGGCGGCGGGCATCGCCGTCGGCTCGGGCTCCAGCTCCACCTCCAGCGGCTTGTCGCCGCGCGCCAGGCGGGCGGCGGCGGCGGCGACCTCGGCCATGTCGAGGCCCTCCTCCTGCGCCAGCTCCTCGACCAGCGTCAGGTAGAGGTCGAGGTCCCCCTCGGCGATCGTCTTCTTGATGCTCTCCTTGAACAGGGCGATGCGCCGGGCGGCGACGTCCGCCTGGGTGGGCACCCGCATGGCGGAGAGGCGCTGGCCGGTGAAGCGCTCGATCTCCTGCATCATCCGCCGCTCGCGCGGGGTGACGAAGAGGACGGCGACGCCGGTGCGGCCGGCCCGGCCGGTGCGGCCGATGCGGTGGACGTAGGCCTCCACGTCGTTCGGGATGTCGTAGTTGATGACGTGACCGATACGCTCGACGTCGAGGCCGCGGGCCGCCACGTCGGTCGCCACGACGATCTCCACCTGGCCGCTGCGCAGGCGCCGGACGACGCTCTCGCGCTGCACCTGGCCCATGTCGCCGTGCAGGGACTCGGCGGCGTACCCGCGGGCCTGGAGCTTCTCGGTCAGCTCGGCGGCGCCCGTCTTGGTGCGGACGAACACCAGGACCGCGCCACCGGGCTCGGTCTCGAGCAGCCGGGTGAGCGCCTCGAGCTTCTGCTGGTGCGAGACGTTCAGGTAGCGCTGCTCGATGGCCGGGACGGTGAGGGTCCGGTGCTCGATCTGGGTCTCCGCCGGGTCCTGGAGGTGGCGGTTGGCGATGCGCCGCACCTCGGCCGGCAGGGTCGCCGAGAAGAGCGCGGTCTGCCGCCCGGCGCCGGTCGACGTGGCCTGGGAGAGGATCCACTCGACGTCGTCGATGAACCCCATGCGCAGCATCTCGTCGGCCTCGTCGAGCACGACGGTGCGCACGGTGCCGAGGTCGAGGGTGCCGCGCCGCAGGTGGTCCATGACCCGCCCCGGCGTGCCCACCACCACGTGGACGCCGCGCTGCAGCCGCTGGAGCTGCACCTGGATCGGCTGGCCGCCATAGATCGGCAGCACGCTGACCCGGCCCAGATAGCGGGAGTAGATGTGGAGCGCCTCGGCCACCTGCAGGGCCAGCTCGCGCGTGGGGACGAGGACCAGCGCCTGCACTCCGGCCCCTCCCCCTGTGAGGTCGAGCCGCTGGAGGATGGGGAGGGAGAAGGCCGCGGTCTTGCCCGTGCCGGTCTGCGCCTGGCCGATCAGGTCGCGGCCGGAGAGGAGCGCCGGGATGGTCTTCTCCTGGATGGGGGTGGGGGCTTCGTAGCCGGCGTCGGTCAGGGCCTTGAGGAGAGGTTCCGAAAGGCCGAGATCGCCGAAGGAGCGGGTGGGGGTGTCGTCGTTCACCATCCTATTGTACAGATTGCACCCTTCGTGCCGTGTATCCTGGGGAAGGGAAGGAGGGCCGATGCCCGAGAGGATGCTCTACCAGAAGCTGAACGCCGAGATGAGGACGATGGTGGACCGCTACGCCGAACGGCTCCGGGTCTACGACTGGGGGCGGCGCAGCGAGCTCCTGTCCGGGACCGCCCTGCCGTTCGGCGAGGACCTGCCGCCGGAGCAGGCCCGGAAGGCGGCGGTGGGGTTCGTCACCGCCGTCCTCGAGAAGCTGGGCGAGGACGAGGTCACCGATTTCCGGCAGGCCCGCCTCTATCTCCTCTCCTTGAACCCCGGGCACCGCGAGCTGGCCGAGCAGTACCTGGAGGCGAACCCGGAGGCGCGCGAGGCGATCGAACGGGAGATGGGGGATTGAGCGCGTCATGAGCCGCCCGTGGGAGACCCTGGACGCCGCCGAGACCCGGGAGGGGCTGCTGGAGCTGCGCCGGCGGGGAGACGAATTCGTCATCCTGATCGGCGGGCGGGTGCTGATGAACAGCGCGCTGCACCTCACCGAGGACGCGGTGGCCGAGCGGGCCTGCCGCGAGGTCGCCGGCCGGCCCCGCCCGCGCGTCCTCCGCGTCCTCATCGGTGGCCTGGGCATGGGCTACACGCTGCGCGCCGCCCTCGACGCTCTCCCTGGCTCCGCCCGGGTGCTGGTGGCCGAGATCGATCCGGTGATCGTCCGCTGGTGTCAGGGGCCGCTCGCCCATCTCACCGGCCGGGCGCTCGAAGACAAGCGCGTGCAGGTCGAGGTCGCCGACGTCGGTGCCGTGATCGCCACGGCGGCCAAGGAGGGGGCGGCGGACCCGCGGCGCCTGTTCGACGCCATCGTCCTCGACCTCTATGAAGGACCGCGGGAGGCCCATGGCGGGCAGGGGGACCCGCTCTACGGCCGGCGGGCACTGGAGCGGGCGCGGGCGGCGCTCGCCCCGGGCGGCGTCCTCTCCGTCTGGTCCGAGGACGCCGACGCCGCCTTCGCCGAGCGGCTGCGGACGGCGGGCTTCGAGGTGCAGCGGCTGCGGCCGGGCAAGGGGGGGCCGCGCCACGTGGTCTACCTGGCGCGCGCCTCCTCCAGCGCCGCCGCCAGCCGCGCCACGCCGTCGCGGATGGCCGGCGGGTCGACCGGCGCGAAGCCGAGGAGCAAGGCGTCGCGGCGGGGCGCCTCCCGGCCGTCCAGACCGCCGTCCAGATCCCCCAGACAGTAGAGGGAGAGCGGCGAGACCTCGACCCCGCGGGCCGCTGCCGCGGCGGCGGCCTTCTGGTCGTCCAGCCCCGGAGCCAGGTCCCCCAGGGCGTGGAGGCCGGTGCCGCCGGAGGTCACCCGCATCAACCCGCCGCAGCGCCGCTCCGCCTCCTCGATCAGGCACTCGAGCCGCTCCTGGTAGAGGCCGCGCATGCGCCGCACGTGGCGGGCGAAGTGCCCCTCGGCGAGGAAGTCCGCCAGCACCGCCTGCTCCAGGGAGGGCGGGTACTGCTCCGCCGCCCCGCGGGCGGCGACGAACGGCTCCACCAGCTCCTCGGGGATCACCAGGAAGCCCAGCCGCAGCGCCGGCGCCAGCGTCTTGCTGAAGGTGCCGATGTAGATCACCCGGCCGGCGGTGTCCAGCCCCTGGAGCGCGGAGATCGGCCGGCCGGCGTACCGGTACTCGCTGTCGTAGTCGTCCTCCAGGATCCAGGCACCCCGCTCGCGCGCCCAGTCGAGCAGGGCCAGCCGGCGGGTCAGGCTCATCGTGACGCCGAGCGGAAACTGGTGAGAGGGCGACACGGCGGCGAGGCGCG
>DASPJI010000775.1:0-5067 GCA_035628695.1 Thermoanaerobaculia bacterium
CCGGCCGCGCTCGGCGTCTCGGTGGCGTTGGGGGCGGCCCTCTCGCTGCCGTCCCTCCTGCCGGGCGGCGAGGTACGGGACCCGGCGTTCGTCGCCGCGTCGCTGGTGGCGGTCCTCTGCCGCGAGGCCTCCTTCGGGCTGCTGTTCACCCGCGGCGGCGGCCTGCTGGTAGCGGGGCTCTACCGCGGCGCCCTCTACTTCGCCGAGACCTTCGTCATCAATGACTGGTACAGCGTCTACTTCCCGGCCTTCAACTATGTGGCGGGGGGCTCGGCGCTCTACGTCGCGCGGGCGGTGGCGGCGGTCCTCGCCCTCGGCGTGATCGCCGCCGTCACCGGGCTCCTCCGGCGCCGTAGCGGCCACGCAGGAGCCATGGACTCTATTGAAGAGGAGCCCGCGGCATGAGCGAAGACCGGCCGGAGGCGCGGGGCTGGATCACCTTCTGCGTCCTCGGGCTGGTCGTGATGGCCACGTGGACGCTGGTGGTCAAGTTCCTCGTGCCCCTCCTTTGGTACATCGCCGAGCGATCGGCTGGCCGCTTCGTGGGCGAGCTGCCCGTCATGTGGGACTTCTGGTGGGTGGCCCACCTGGTGCTGGCCTGGCTCCTCTGGCGCCGCCACCGCTGGGCCTGGGCCTTCGGCCTGCTGGTGGCGGTCATCGAGATCGCCATCGTGATCACCAAGTTCGCCTTCTATCTGCGGCAGCCGGACCTCGGGTTCTGGCGTCTGCTCTGGTTCACCAACAAGGTCTACGTGCTGGCGTTCTTCGTCCTCTTCGTGGCCCTGCTAGCCAGGCGGGACGTGCGGAACGCCCTGGGAGCCGGTCATGTCCCGAAAGAAGAAGGAAGCGCCTGAGGCGGGCCTTTCCCGCCGCGACCTGCTGCGCACCACCGCGATCGGCACGGCGGGGACCGTCCTTGCCGCCGGCGGGTCAGAGGCGGCGTCCGCGCCCCGGCCGGCGATGCGCTACCGGCCCCTGGGCAAGACCGGCCTGCGGGTCTCCGAGGTCGGCTTCGGCGGCTATCCGGTGGACGACCCGGACGTGGTGCGCTACGCCGTGGATCAGGGCATCACCTACTTCGACACCTCCCACTGCTACCGCGGCGGGCGGAGCGAGGAGGTCATCGGCGAAGGGCTCCAGGGACGGCGCGACCGGGTGGTGCTGGCCACCAAGTGGTGCCCGCACCACGTGGGAAAGCCCGCGGTCAAGAAGAGCTTTCTCGACATCCTGGACCGTAGCCTCAAGCGCCTGCGGACCGACTACGTCGACGTGCTGCTCAACCATGAAGTGGGAGAGCGGTCGGACGGCGAGGGAGTGCGGCGTCTTCAGAACCTCGAGATGTGGGAGGCCTGGGAGGCGGCGCGCAAGGCCGGCAAGGCCCGCTTCCTGGGGGTGAGCGGTCACGATCCGGACCTCATGGAGGTCCTGGGGCATGCCGTGGGCACCGGCAAGCTCTCCGTCCTCCTGGGCCGCTACAGCTTCCTGGACTACCCGAAGCAGAACGAGCTCATCGTCCGCGCCCATCAGAAAGGGGTGGCCTTCGTGGCCATGAAGACCCTGGCCGGCGCCAAGGGGGCCGACCTCGATCGCTTCCGCGGCCGCCAGACGAGCTTCAAGCAGGCGGCGCTCAAGTGGGTGCTGTCGAACGCCCGGCTGTCGAACCTGATCATCTCGATGAACAGCCGCCGGCAGGTGGACGAGTACGCCGGCGCGTCCGGCCAGAAGCTCGCCGCCGCCGATCACGAGGTTCTGGAGGAGTACGCGTCCCGCTTCTCCCAGGAGGTCTGCCGCTTCGACGGCGCCTGCCACGACGCCTGCCCGGGGGGCGTGCGGATCGCCGACATCCTGCGCTTCTCCATGTACTGCCACGAGTACGAGCAGGAGGGGCGGGCAATGGAGTCCTACGCGAAGCTCGTCGCCTCCGAGCGCGCCGCCCACTGCGCCCACTGCGCCGGCTTCTGCGAGCAGGCCTGCAGCTACGACCTGCCGGTTCGAACCCTGCTGATCAAGGCGCATGGGGCGTTGGGGGAGCCGCCGCGGGAAGGCTGACGAAGAGGCATGCTGTTCGCAATGGGAGAAGGGACGGAGCCATGGGACCGGCTCCGGAGTGATGAAGATGTCCGAGACCCTCTTCCGGACCATGGCGGACCCTATCCGCCTGCGCGTCCTGTCCTACAACGTCCAGGGGCACGGCAGGCTGTTCCTGCGGCGCTACCTGGAGCGCATCGCCCGCGCCATCAGCGAAGCGGAGCCCGACGTGGTGGGCCTGCAGGAGGTCCACCGCCACACCTGGCACTCCCGGTTCGAGGACCAGGCCGAGATCCTCGCCCGCCTCACCGGCATGGACGTCCACTTCGGCCGCAGCTTCGCGCCGGAGAAGGGGGGCGAGTTCGGCAACGCGGTGCTCACCCGCCGTCCGGTGCGTTCGTCCGAGGTCCATCTGCTGCCCGGCACCGGCGAGCCGCGCACCCTTCTCCACACCCGGCTCGACCTCGCCGGCTTCGAGCTCGACTTCTACGTGACCCACCTCGCCGCCTGGGGACGCTGGGGCCGCGCGGCACGGAGTATGCAAATCGGCGGATTGGTAGAGCGGCTCAGGCAGCGCAGCGAGCCCTTCGTGCTGGTGGGAGATTTCAACGCCGTTCCGGGCGCCCCCGAAGTGAAGGCCCTGATGGCGGAACGGATCTTCCGGGTGTGCGGAGAGGAGATGGCCTGCACCCATCGGATCATGCGCCAGCGGATCGACTACGTGTTGGCCGATCCAGGCTGGACCACGACCGATGCCCGGGTGCTCCAGGCCGGCCCGTCGGACCACTGGCCGGTGCTCGTTGAGCTGCACAGAGAAACCTCCTCGTAAGACCCGCCGGCCCTGAGCGCTCTCATCTTCCCAAGGAGGAGTGCCATGGCTGTGCCTGCAAAACGTCCGCGCTCGCCGGACATCCCGGACGAGAAACCACCCCGCGGGGGGAAGCTGCTCCCATGGTACCGGCGCGTCCTCCGGGTGTCGTACCTGGGGGTGGCGCTCTACATCTTCGTGCTGGTGGGGCTTGCCCTGATCCTCTGGTCCACCCGGCGGGAGCGCGAGTCCCACGTGCGCGTGCCGGACATCGCCGATTTCGAGCAGGCGCTGCCCTCGATCGCCAACCTGACGGGATCGCCGGTGATCGCGGGCAACCGCGTCGAGGTGCTGCAGGATGGCGAGGGCTTCTTCCCCGTCCTGCTCGCCGACATTGCGGCGGCGCGCGAGTCGGTCCACCTGGAGACCTACGTCTGGTGGGAGGGGGAGATCTGCCGGCAGGTGGCGCGGGCGCTCGCCGACAAGGCCCGCCAGGGGGTGGAGGTGCGTCTGCTCCTCGACGCCGTGGGCTCCAAGAAGGGAGACGACGAGCTCTTCGAAGAGATCCGCAAGGCGGGGGGCAAAGTGGAGAAGTTCCACCCCTTCAGTCTGGCCGACATCGGACTGATCAACAACCGGACCCACCGGAAGGTGGCGATCCTCGACGGCCGCGTGGGGCACGTCTTCGGCCATGGTATCGCCCAGGAGTGGACCGGCCGGGCCCAGGACGAGAAGCACTGGCGCGATACCGGGGTGCGCCTGGAAGGGCCGGTGGTCAACGCCGTCCAGGCCGTGTTCGCGGAGAACTGGGTGGAGCAGAGCGAGGAGGTGCTGGTGGGGGAGAAGTACTTCCCCGCGTTGCCGGCGGCGGGGAGCGTCCGCGCCCACGTCACGGCCAGCTCGCCGCAAGGTGGGGTCTCACGGTTGGAGATGCTCCTCAAGCTCGCCATCGTCACCGCCCAGGAGGAGCTGCTCATCCAGAACCCCTACTTCATCCCGGACGGCGAAATGGTGGGCCTCATGGAAAAGGCCGTGGAACGCGGCGTCGACGTCCGCGTCATGGTGCCGGGGGTGGTGACCGACAGCTCGGTGGTCCGCCATGCCGGGCACCGGCGCTTCGAGGAGCTGCTGGACCACGGGGTGAAGATCTGTGAGTACCAGCGGACGCTCAACCATCAGAAGGTGATGGTGGTGGACGGCATCTGGTCGCTGGTGGGCTCGACCAATCTCGATGACCGCTCGCTGGACATCAATGACGAGGCCAGCGTCGGCCTCATCGACCGTGGAGTGGCGGGCGAGCTGCGGGCGGCGTTCGCCGCGGACGCGCGGCACTGCCGGCCGATCACTCCGGAGACCTGGGGCCGGCGCTCGGCCTGGCACAAGCTGGTGGACCGGGTCTCCTATCTGCTCAACGAGCAGCTCTGATCTGAGAGGAAGGTGAACGGATGGTCGAAGTCCCGATCTGGGTCCTGGTCACGATGTCCCTGGCTCTCGTGCTCGTTGGGACCATGTTGTGGACACTCCTGCGGGAGCGGCGGTTCCGGGTGCGCATCCCGGACCTGGACTGCTTCGAGCAGGCCCTCCCCTCCATCGCCGGGATGACCCAGGCGACGATCCTCCAGGGCAACAGCGTCGACCTGCTGCAGAACGGCGACGAATTTTTCCCGGCGTTCCTGTCGGCGATGAAGGAGGCGCGGGAGACCATCCATTTCGAGACCTACGTCTGGTGGGACGGCGACATCTGCGGCGAGGTGGCCGAGACCCTGGCCGAGCGGGCGCGGGCCGGGCTCGAGGTGCGGGTGGTGATCGACGCCGTCGGCTCGTTGAAGATGGACAAGCGGCTCATCAAGGTGATGCGGGGCGCCGGCGTCAAGGTGACGCGTTACCACAAGCTCCGCCTCAAGGACATCGGCCAGCTCAACAAGCGCACCCATCGCAAGCTCGCCATCTTCGACGGCAAGATGGCCTTCGTCATGGGGCACGGCATGGCAAAGGAGTGGCTCGGCCATGGCCAGGACAAGGACCACTGGCGCGACACCGGAGTGCGCCTGCATGGGCCGATCGTCAACGCCGTGCAGTCGGTCTTCGCCCAGCACTGGGTGGAGGAGACCGGCGAGGTGCTGGTGGGAGAGAAGTATTTCCCGCACCTGGAGGAGGCGGGGAAGATCCCGATCCACATGCTGGCCGGCGCCCCCCTGGGCGGCGTCTCGGGCCTGGAGCTGATGTTCAAG
>DASPJI010000776.1:0-14435 GCA_035628695.1 Thermoanaerobaculia bacterium
ACTTCAAGGCGACCGGGCGCTCCAGCACCAGGTCCTCGGCCTTGTACACCACCCCCATCCCGCCCTCGCCCAGCTTCTCCAGCAGCCGGTAGTGCGAGACGGTCTTACCGATCCAGGAGTCCTGGAGAACTTTAGCGGGCATGACTGTCGCCGGGAACCTCGGAGAGCATCCTATCTTAGAAGACGTGAACCTGCGACATGTCTCCCGTTCATCCTTTCATTCACCCTCCGCGCGCCGCAGCACCTCCGGGAACGGCACGTCGGAGAGCGCGCCGAAGAAGGGGTGCCTCCCCAGCTTCGCGCGGGTGAGGCGCGGGGAGGGGAGGCCGGTGAGGAAGCGGGCGAAGGCGCGGGGGGAGGCGAGGTCCGCGGCTCGCTCGCGCCGCACCCCCTCGGCCTGGCGCCAGAAGGCCTCGTCGATCCTCCACGGCGGCTCCGGCGGGATCGCCATCGGGCCGCCGCGCAGGCACCAGGAGCAGTGGCCGCACGGGTGGGGGAGGGTCTCGCCGAAATGGGCGCAGAGGAAGGCGGTCTGGCAGCCGTCGTGGGCGGCGAGCTCCAGCACCTGGTCGAGGCGGGCGATCTCCCGCTCCTCGCGCTCCAGGGTGCGGCGATGGAGCGACTCCGCCAGCCCGTCCAGGTCCTGCGGCCGGCGCAGCCAGCGATAACGGTAGCGCAGGCCGGCGCTCCTCACCTCCAGGAGCTTCTGCTCGCCCAGCCAGTCGAGCGCCCGCACCAGCCGGTCGCGCGGGGAGCCCAGGGCCGCGGCGGCCTCGTCGAGGTCGATGTGGTACCAGGTCTTGGCCTTCTTCGCCTGGGCAAAGAGGGAGTGCAGGAAGTCCCGCCGCTCCCCCTCGAAGCGGGCGAGGATCTGCTCGGAGCTCTCCAGCGCCTGGAACTGGTATTGCGACCAGGTCGGGGTGCCGGCCTCGAGATAGCCGTCGATCTCCAGATAGGTGAGGAGCGTCCGCACCACCAGCAGGCGGACGTCGTGCGCGGCCGAGAGGTCCTGGAGGTTGAGCTCCAGGGTGTCGGGCCCGGCGGCGATCTCGTCGAGGAGGCCGCGCACCGCCGCCGGCTCCGGCGTGTCGCCGTAGGCGAAGTTGCGGAGCACCCGCAGGTCGCCGGGGGAGACGAAGATCTCGCACCGGGAGGGGAGGCCGTCGCGACCGGCGCGACCGATCTCCTGCGAGAGGTTCTCCAGGCTCTTCGGCAGGTTGTAGTGGATCACCGTGCGGATGTCCGGCTTGTCGATCCCCATGCCGAAGGCGATGGTCGCCACCACCACCGCGCGGTCGGAGCGCAGGAACCAGTCCTGGACCCGGGAGCGCTCGTCGTCCTCGAGGCCCGCGTGATAGGCGCGGGCGTCCAGGCCGGCCCGGGCGAGGATGTCCGCCACCTCTTCGGCGGTCCGCTGCTGGGTGACATAGACGATGGCCGGCCCCCCCGTGCCTTCGCCACGATGCGCCAGGCGCTGGCAGAGCTCGTCGTCCCGCCGCTCGGGTTCCATGGGGGTGGTGAGCAGGGTGAGGTTGGGCCGGTAGAAGCCGGTGCGGACGGCGGAGGCCGGGTCGATCTCGAAGCCGCGGCAGATGTCGTCCAGGACCTGGGGCGTGGCGGTGGCGGTGAGGGCCAGGACGCGCTCGGCGCCGCAGAGGCGGCCGAAGGCGGCGAGCTTCAGGTAGTCCGGCCGGAAGTTGTGGCCCCACTCCGAGACGCAGTGCGCCTCGTCCACCGCGAACAGGGAGATGCGGACCCGCCGCATCGCCTCGCGGAAGCGCTCGTTGTTGAAGCGCTCCGGCGCCACGTACAGGAGCCGGAGGGAGCCGGCGCGGACCGCCGACATGATGGCGCCGTGCTCCTCGGCCGACAGCGTCGAGTCGAGCCGCTCGGCGTCGATCCCCCGCGCCTTGAGCTGGTCGATCTGGTCCTTCATCAGGGCGATGAGCGGCGAGACCACCAGGGTGAGGCCCGGCAGGAGCAGGGCCGGGAGCTGGAAGCAGAGCGACTTGCCGGCGCCGGTGGGGAAGACGGCGGCGGCCGAGCGCCCGGCCAGCAGGTGGCCGACGACCTCCTCCTGACCGGGACGGAAGGCGTCGAAGCCGAAGGTCTGGCGGAGCACGTCGGTGGCAGACAGGGGATGAGTCTCGTTCATGGTCATGGGTATCTTCCTCCTCTGTCAGGAGGAAAGACGTAAAACGCCGGAAAAATCTTGCAGAAATCTTTGGATGGGGTCAGGGGAGCAGGAATTGGGACGTCTACCCAGAGAGTCCTCACCCCCCCAACCCCCTCTCCCATCTCCCACCCACCCCCCGGCCGGGAGAGGGGGAGCAAGAATCCAGTGGCCGAGGGGGCGGTGGTGCCTCCCGGCCGCTTCGGGTCAGGAGGGGGGTTTTTCACACCCCTCCGCACTCCGCAACTTTCCCGCAAGAATCCCGCATTTCCCTCTTGACGCATCCCCGGTCGCATTATAGTCTTGGGCGGTCGTAAGCCGTACAACAGAAGGGAGGTGGTAGGGGAGAGAACGAAGCCACGGTTTCACAGCACAGCCGTACAGGACCGTTGTGTCTCCGGGGTGAGCGTGTGGCTCATCCGGGGCTCCAGGGTCCAAGCGGCCAAGGGAGGGAGCGGGAACTCGCCTCCCGAGGCCTTGCCGAGCAGAGGAGATAACTCACGCCCGACCACGGTGATCGTACGCCTTCGCGCGTCGATCTGTCCCGTCCCACCGAATCCACCCGCCGTCATCTCTACGAGCTGGTGGTCCACGTCTACTTCCATCCCACTCCTGAAGAGGTCGAGCAAGCCCGCCAGGATCCCGGCAACCACTGGGTGCCGGACTACGGTCCCGACGCGGCGCGCCTCCACGTCTTCTACGCCTACGGCCGCTGGTTCGCGGTCTGGGAGGCGCTGGAGGAGAAGAAGGAGGCGGCGGCCGATCCGTCGCTCCCCGAGTGGCGGCGCTGGTCGGTGGTGCGGATCGTCGAGGACGCAGACCCGTCGAGCGCGACGGGCGTGACCTTTCTCGAGGTCTGACGCCGTTCAGGCGGCGGGCCTCGCGTCGCGGGGCCCGCCCCCTCTCCCCCTGACGACAAGGAAGAGATCCCCGCCGCCGCGGAAGCGGCGGCGGGGATCATTCCCCATGGGGCAGCCGCTGCCCCGGGAGGAATGGCCATCATTCCTGTCGGGGCAATCGTTGCCCCACGAGGAATGGTGTGCGTTCCTGTCGGGGCGATCGCTGCCCCATGAGGAATGGAGGTCATTCCTGTCGGGGCAGCCGCTGCCCCATCAGGAATGGAGATCATTCCTATCGGGGCAATCGCTGCCCCATCAGGAACGGCGGCTGTTTCTGCTGGGGCGATGGTTGCCCCACGAGGAAGGACCGCCATTTCTCATCGGGCAACGGTTGCCCCACGAGGGATGGGCCTCATTTTTCGGCGGCGGGTGGCGTCCTTGCTCGGTGTGGGGGGTGGGAGGGGAGCGGCGGAGCCGCTCCCCGAAAGCGACCTCAACAGCCCTGGCAGCTTACCTTCTGCGCGGCGGTCTGGCAGTTAGTTGGCCCCGTGGCCCCCACTACTACCTCTAGATTCTCCCGCTCCAGGTCCCGCAGCGTCTCCCTGGACAGCACCAGTTTCTTCGCCGTCTTCTTCATCGCCACTCCTTAGTAGGTTCGCGCCACCTGGCGCGAGGGCATTGTAGCCCTTGGGGACCTGTTACTGCTTTGGGCAGCTCGGCGGTTCGGGAAGATTGCCTGCGCCCTTTCAGGGCTGGGAGGGTGGGGTGGGGGTGTACTTCCTCCATACTCCTCAACGGAAGTAGCCGTTGACGTCGATCACCAGGTCGGCCTGGCCCGGCGCGGCGCCGCCGCAGAGTGCGGCGAGGGTGCCGGGGGTGCCGGAGAGGGGGAGGACGACGTTGTTGGCCCGCGTCTGGCCGGCGGCGAAGTTCACCGTCGAGGTCTGCACCGCGGCGCCGATCTGGAACAGGCTCAGGTGGCCCGTCGTCGTGGGCGCCACGGCGACCACGTTCGCCGAGATCGCCGTCGCCTCGGGGGGGATGCCGCAGGCGCCCGTCACCTCGAAGACCCGGATCGCGCCGTCGCAGGTCAGGGCGGGCGCACCCCGCGGCCCCGCCACGCCGCGGGTGTCCACCAGCCGGCAGGGGCGGACCGGGTAGAAGCCGGCAGTCCCCGTGATCTCGTCGTCGGCGAGGATCACGGCGCTCGACTGCGGGCCCGGCAGGTAGTCGGGGTCGGCGTCCGTCGCCAGCGTCACCGTCTCCGCCCCCTCGGCCAGCGAGTCGCCGGCCGGGGTCACGGTCACCGTCACCCGGTTGACGCCGGCATCGAAGATCACGCCGTTCGGCAGGGTGAGATAGTCGGACCCCTCCCGCGCCTGGCCGCCGGGCTGGATGAAGGCGACGAGACTCGCCGCGGTGCTCCCCGTGCGCGTCACCGTGAAGGTCCCGGTGTTGTTGCCCGGCTCGGATGCCGTGAAGTCCGTTGCCGCGATGGAGACCACCGGCACGGCGGGGTCGAAATCGGTGTCGGCGATCCGCACGCTCACCGAAGCCGGCGCTTCCCGGACATAGCCGGCCCCGGCCTCCAGGGTCACGACCAGGGCCTCGGACCCTTCGAGGACCGCGTCGTCCACCGGCAGGACCGGGAGGACGGCGGAGGTCTCACCCGCCGGGATGGTCAGGGCGCCGGCGAGAGGGGCGGCGTCCACCCCCTGGAGGGCCGTGCCGGAAACGGTGTAGCGCACCGTCAGGCCGGCCGCCGGCGCGGGCGTGTCGAGGGAGACCGTGAAGGCGCCGGGATCTCCATCCTCATCGGCGGCCGCGTCCGTGGCGGCCACCTGGACGGCGGGGAGGCCGGCTGCGGATTCGTTGTCGGCGATCGTCACCACCGCCTGCGCCCGCGCCGCCTCCACCCCGTAGGCCGGGTCGTGCGCCAGGGCGATCACCACCGTTTCGTTCCCCTCCACCAGCGGATCGTTCGCCGGCACGACCGGAATCGTCACCGAGGCCGCCCCCGCCGGGATCGTGGCGGAGAAGGGGGCGCTGTAATCGGCGCCCAGGGTGGCGGTCCCCTGGAGGTCCCAGCGCACGGTGAGCGGCGCCCCGGTGCCGCCGGTCCGCGACACCCGGAAGCTCCCCACGGCTCCCGTCTCGGCCGCCGTGGGGGCGAGCGCCTGCACGCTCACCTTGGTGGCGGGGGGCTCCGCCAGCACCGCGGCGAGGAAGTCGTAGACGGTCTGGTGATTGGCCGGCGTCGTGAAGCCGCCGCCGCCGTGCCCGGCAGTCGGGACCGGCACGAAGGTGACCCGCACCCCGTGCGCCCGCAGGGCGGAGACCAGCAGCTCGCTCTGATGGAAGGGGACCAGCTCGTCCAGGGCGCCGTGCATCACGAGAAAAGGCGGATCGTCGGCCGACGCGAACGTCATGGCGTTGGCCGTGGCCGCCAGCTCCGGGAGGTCCTGGATGGGCCCGCCGAGGAGCCGGCTCTCCGGGGAGTTGGCGGCGTCGTGGTCGCTGGTCGGGGTGGGGAAGAAGCGCATCTGGAGGAAATCGGTCTGGCCGAACCAGTTCACCACCGCCTGCACCCGGCTCGACTGCCCGGGGTTCCCCCCTACGCTCCCTTCGAGGTCCACCGTGACGTTGCCGAAGGTGAACGGGCCGACATTGGCGGCGGTCCCCAGCATGATGGCGAGCTGGGCGCCGGCCGAGGAGCCCCAGGCGGCGAAGCGGTCCGGGTCGAGGCCGTAGGTGGCGGCGTTGGCCCGCAGCCAGCGCACCGCCCCCTTGACGTCATGGAGCTGCAGCGGCCAGCGCGCCCCCGGCCCGGAGAGGCGATAGTCGACGCTCGCCACGGCATAGCCCTGGGAGCAGAGCGCCGAGACCCCGGCCGGGATCGGCAGGCGGCTGCCGGTGGACCATCCGCCGCCGTGGATCCAGATCACCACCGGCCGGGGCGGCGCGGCCCCGGTGGGGACCAGCAGCTCCAACTGGAGCGGCTGGGTCTGTCCGCCACCATCTACATAGGTGGCATAGGTCAGGCCCGTGTGAGTCTGGCAGCTCTGGGCATAGGCGGTGGATCCCATGCCCGGCAGGCAGGCCAGGGCCAGCCAGGCCAGGGTACGCCGCAGTCCTTTCATTCTGGATTCGCTCCGGTCCATCGCACTGCCACAACGGAGCGCGGGAATCTGCAGAAATCGTGCCGTCCATGGGGTGGTGTTGAAGGAAAGCGAGAGCAACGCCCGATCGGCGGGCGGTGGGGCCGGGCGCTCTGGGAGGAGGACGGCTGAGGGAAGGCGGAGAGCGGCTCAGGCCACGGCGCTGAGGACATCGCCGAGAGCCGCGGCGTCCATCGCCAGGCCCAGACTCTCCCGCACCCGTACCACCTCGCCGATGACGAGGATGGCCGGGGCGCCGATCTCGGCGCGGGCGGCGTCCTCGGCGAGAGTGGCGAGGGTGCCGGTGAGGACCCGCTCGCCCGGGCGCGTCCCCTTCTCGATAACGGCGGCCGGGGTGTCCGCGGGCCGGCCGTGGCGGAGGAGCTGGGCGGTGAGGGTGGGGAGGCGGCCCACGCCCATCAGGACGACCAGGGTATCGATGCGGGCGAGGGCCTCCCAGTCGAGGCGGTCCCGGTCCATGCAGTGGCCGGTGACGACGGCGAAGGCGCCGGCGATGCCGCGGTGGGTCACCGGGATGCCCGCGGCGGCCGGGACGCTGACGGCGCTGGTGAGGCCGGGGATCACCTCCCACGCCACCCCGGCCTCGGCGCAGGCCAGGGCCTCCTCGCCGCCGCGGCCGAAGACGAACGGGTCACCCCCCTTGAGGCGCACCACCACCCGCCCCTCGCGGGCGTGGCGCACCAGCAGCGCGTTGATCTCCTCCTGCGCGCAGGAGTGGGCGCCGGGGGCCTTGCCGGCGAAGATCCGCTCCGCCCCGGCCGGCGCCTCGGCCAGGATCTCCGGATTCACCAGCCGGTCATAGACCACTACGTCGGCGCGGCGCAGGGCCTTGAGCGCCTTGACGGTCAGCAAGTCGGGATCGCCCGGGCCGGCTCCGACGATGAAGACCCGCCCGGCGCTCACGCGACAGCCTCCGCCGGCGTCACGTCCATGATCTCGTGGAAGCGGGCGACGGCGGCCTCTTCATCCCCCTGGCGCAGGAGGGCCAGGACGTCGGAGTCCACCAGCCGGTACCAGAGCTCGCGCCGGGTGGCGAAGTCGGGCCAGCGGCGGGCGAGCGGGGCGCGGACCGCTCCCGCCAGCTCCAGGAAGCGGGCGTGCTCCGGACCGACCACCCCCTCCAGGCACTCGCGCAGGCGGACGGCGAGAGCGGGGGCCCGGCCGGCCGTCGAGATGGCGATCGTCAGGTCGCCGCGCCGCAGGATGGACGGCATGATGAAGTCGCAGTGCGGGACGTCGTCCACCGTGTTGAGCAGGACCTTGGCGCGCCGCGCCTCGTCCCAGACCGCCTCCACCGTGGCCGGGGCCTCGCCGGCCGTGAATGCGAGGAAGACGCCGTCGAGGTCGCCGGGCTCGAAGGCGCGGGGGAGGTGGTCGATGCCGCCGGCGGCGGCCAGCTCGGCGAGGCCCGGGGTGAGCTCGGGCGCCACCACGCGGACCATCGCCCCGGCCGCCAGCAGCCCCCGGACCTTCTCCTCGGCCAGGTGCCCGCCGCCGATCACGGCGCAGGCGCGGCCCGCGAGATCCAGGTAGACGGGGTAGTAGGGCACGGCTCAGACCTCGAGGCTCTCGACGGAGACGCCGTGGCGGTCGATCTCGACCGTGAGCCGGCAGCGGTCGGTGGCGAGGCCCAGCCGGTAGACGCCGGGCCCCTGGACGGTGAAGAGGAGGTTTTCGAGGGTCTGGCCGCGCAAGCCGCGGAGCGCCTCGTTGACCGCCTCCGTGGAGCGGCGGGCCGCCGCGCCGCGGGGCGTCTTGTGGAAGAGGCGGAGGAGCGACTGCTCGCCGTCGGCGCCGTGGATGCGCCGCGCCCGGCCGGTCTGGAGGAGCATCTCCAGCAGCCCCTCGAGAGCGCCGGCGAGATCGTCGCCGACCTCGCCGGCCTCGACCGCCGCGTGCAGCGCGCCGTAGCGCTCCCGCGACTCCGGATCGCGGACCGCGGCGGCGAGGGCGGCGATCTCCTCCAGGAGGACCTCCCGCTGCGCCGCGTCGACGGCGAGAGCGGAGGCCGAAGTGGTGGGAGCGGCGCCGCTCACGCCGTCTCCACTCTCCGGGGGCCGGTGGCGCCGCGGTGGAGGATGGCCTCCACCTCGTGCTCGAAGCCGCCGGTCTCCAGCGGGCAGTGGATGCCGCACTCCTTGGGGGCGTTCTTCTCCCACCACCAGCGGCCGGCGCGGGGGTCCTCACCCGCCTTGGTGGCGCGGGTGCACGGGGCGCAGCCGATGCTGGTGTAGCCCTTGGCATACAGCGCATGGACGGGGACGCCGTGCTCCCGGTTGTACTCCTGGACCTCCTCGATGGTCCAGTCGGCCAGCGGGCTGATCTTGGCGAGGCCGCCGTGGTCGTGGTCGACCTCTATCTTGCGGATGTTGGCCCGGCTCGCCCACTGCTCGCGGCGCAGGCCGGTGATCCAGGCGTCCAGCCCCCGCAGCATGCCGGTGATGGGCTCGACCTTGCGCACGCTGCAGCAGAGCAGGCGCGCCTCGACCGAGCGCTGGAAGAGGTTGGGGCCCAGGCGGCGCACCATGCCCTCCACCTTGGCGGCGTCGGGGAAGCAGACCTCGATCTCGATGCCGTACTTCTCCCGGACCTCCTCCATGATGTCGTAGGTCTCCTGGGGCAGGCGGCCGGTGTCCACCGTGAAGACCCGGATCGCCGGATCGATCCGCCAGGCCATGTCCAGGATGGCCATGCCCTCGGCCTGGAAGCTGGTACAGAGGGCGACGTTGGAGCCCCAGCGCTCGAGGGCCCACTGGAGGACCTCCTGCGGGGTCGCGAAATCGAGCTCCACCGCGAGCTGCCCCGCCTCGAACTCGTCGAGCAGGTCCCTTTGGTCGTAGGCGATGCTGTCGATCATCTTCGTCTCCTCGTGTTCTCAGCTCAGGCCGCCGACTGCGGCTCCGACGGAATCAGTGGGATCAGCCGAATCGATGGTTGGGGAGCCGGTGCCCAGGGCCAGCAGCTCCTCGTCGGTCTTGCGGGTGAAGAACTGCTGGATCGGCTCCCCGTCGGCGCGCTCTTCCAGGTAGGCCCGGAACAGGCGCTCGACCACCAGGTGCACCTCCGTCCCCGGCACCCGCTTGAGCACCGGCCGGCCGATGGCCGCGTTCCGGGCCAGGCCGCCGCGCAGGAAGAGGTCGTAGCCGTGGACCTTCTCGCCCTGGGGGCCGCGCTCCCGCAGCGTCGTCCCCTGGAAGCCGATGTCGCCGATCCAGTGGTGCGCGCAGGCGTGCGGGCAGCCGTCCAGGTTGAGGCGCAGCCCCGACGCCTCCTGGCCGAAGACCTCCTCCAGGTGCCGGACGATCTCCTCCAGCTTCCCCTTGGTCTCGGCCACCGTGTAGTTGCAGAACGGATCGCCGGTGCAGGCGATGCTGGCGCCGCGCAGGCCGGTCCCCTCGAGCGGGAAGCCCAGCTCCTTCACCCGGAACACCACGTCCTCCACCCGGTCCTCGGGAATGTGGCTGAGGATGAAGTTCTGCCGCCGTGTCAGCCGGATCTGGCCGCCGTAGGGCTCCGCCAGGTCGGCGATGGCCAGCATCGTGGCGCCGTTCATCAGCCCCAGGTGGACCGGGAAGCCGGCATAGAACAGCCCCTCCTGGCGCTGCGGATGGACGCCGGCGTGGTCGTGCTCGGCTTCCGGCGGCAGCGGCACCCGGCCGTCCGCCAGGCGCCGGCCCAGCCGCTCCTCGACGCGGGCCCGGAACGTCTCCGGCCCCAGGTCGTGGGCCATGAACTTGAGCCGCGACTTGTTGCGCGACAGCCGGTAGCGCAGGTCCTCGCGCCAGAGGTCGACGATGGCGCGCAGGACGTCGAGCGACTCCGCGGCCGGCACCCAGACCCCCAGGTCGTCGGCCAGGCGCGGCCAGGTGGAGAGGCCGCCCCCCACCCGCACCGCGAAGCCGGGACGGCCGTCGCGCAGGTCGCCGATCAGGGCGATGCAGTGGATCTCCGGCGCGTTGCACTGGTGGGGGCAGGCCGAGACGGTGATCTTGTGTTTGCGCGGCAGGTCCGAGTACTCGCGATGGCTGGCGAAGAAGCCGGACGCGCCGGTGAGGATCTCCCGCGTGTCGAACAGCTCGGCGCCGTCGATCCCCGCCACCGGGCAGCCGGTGATGTTCCGGACGTTGTCGCCGCAGGCACCGACGGTGCTCAAGCCCCCCTGGTCCAGGATGGAGAGCACCTCGGGCAGATGGCCCAGCTCCAGCCAGTGGAGCTGGATGTTCTGGCGCGTGGTCAGCTCGCCGAAGCCGCGGCCGAACCGCTCCGACAGGCCACCGATGATCCGCAGCTCCGCCGGCGTCAGCACGCCCCCGGGGACCTTGACCCGCAGCATGAAGTGGCCGAGCTTGGGCTTGTCGTGGTAGAGCCCGTACCACTGCATGCGCACGAAGTCCTCCTCGGGGACTGCCTCGTAGCCGGTCTCGATCATCGCGGGGAGGTCGCGGATCACGTCGAGCCCACCCTTCTCGTGCTTCAGCCGTTCCACGAAGTTCCTCTTGTGGACCAGCTCCCAGGTGGGTTCGGCTTCGGGCATTCGGCTCAAGACACCATCTCCTTTCCTTCCGCGGAGGAAGGCCGTGCCGCCGGATACCGGCAGCCATCCAGTTTGTCGGCCTGAGATCGGCGAGCGGGCCCTGAGCACCGGCAGCCGGATCCGCCCACTAAAGGGCGGATCGCTGCCGCGCGCTCACTCCCGCTGGCTACAGAGGATGGAGGAGGTGTTGGTCGCCGGGCTCATCAGAGACATACCTCATAATTGTGACCAACTTACTACAGATCAGCTCGCGTGTCCAGAGCTTCTCATGCATATCCTGGAACGAAGAGGGCATGCCGTTCTCCTCACCCCCGGTGTGGGGGGAGGAGAACGGCGCCGGAGGCAGGGCCGGTCAGCCCGCCTTTTCGGTCGGGATCTGGGCGCGGTCGCGCAGCTTCTCGGCGGCGGGGGAGAGGGGGGCGTGGGTCAGGATCTTGTTGATCCGCTCGATGGCTTTGACGTCGTCGCCGACGCTCTGGTAGAGGACCACCTCGCCATAGAGGTTGTCGGCGAGGGAGTTCAGGCGGTCCATGACCGCGGGGACGTGCGGCCCCTCGGGGAAGCGGCGCAGGTACTCGGCGCCGTTGGCGACGTCCTCGTAGCTCTTGACCACCTGGGCCAGGCGGTCGGCGGCGAGGCGCTTGAGCTCCGGGTCGTCGTTCTGGTCGATGAGCTGCTGCAGGGCGGACAGCTCCTTGAGGTTCGGCGTCAGGTTGCGCAGGCCGGTGCGTGCCCGCTTGCCCTCGGCGGTGTCGGGCCCGGACTGGAAGGCGGCCAGGTACTGGGTGACGCCGTCGGTCTGGTTACCGAGCCGGCTGTAGGCGTCGCCCAGGGCGAGGGCGACCTCGGGGACCTGGGAGGCGTCGGGGAAGTTGCTGAGGAAGGCCTCGAGGAAAGAGGTCTCGTAGACGCCGCCGTCCAGGACCTCGACGGCGCGCCGGAAGAGCTCCTTGCGCTTGCTCTCCAGATCGTCGATGTCGGCCTGGAGGGTACGAAGGAGGTCGCTGCCGGGATCGAGAGCCTTCAACTCCTTCATCTCGTCGCGGTAGGCGCGGACCACGGCGCCGTAGTCGCGGGAGAGGAGGGGCTTGGCCATCTCCTGGTCGCGCTGCCGGTGCAGCTTCTCCAGCCGGTACTCTTCGGCGGTCTTGCCCTGCGGCCAGGCGGTGAGGGCGGCGCTCTTCAAGAACGCCGTCTCCCCCTCGGTCGGGCGGTGGCTCGCCAGGTAGTTGGTGAGCACCGCCTGGGTCCGTCGCCGGTAGTCGTCGGCGCTCTTGCCCGTCTGTACCTTCCAGGTGCCCTTGCGGGCCCCCGCCGCCTTGGAGCGCTCCACGGCGAAGGGGTGGGTCTGCCAGTAGCCGTACTGCTTGAACTGCGGGGCGCGGCTCTCCATCTTCTCCCACAGGCGGCGGGCGCCGTCCGGGTCGTAGCCGGCCGAGGCGGCGAGGCGCTGCCCCTCCTTGTCCGACTCGTCCTCGTGCTCGCGGCTGTGGCTGCGCAGGAGCAGCTCGCTGAGGATCAGGCTGGCCGCCGCCGCCCCCTGTATCAGGTCGCCTCCAGGGTCGCGCCCCACCCGCGGGTCGTAGGGGGCCTCGTCACGCGTCCGGTTGTTGCTGTTCGCCTCGCCCACCAGGATGCCGGCGACCAGGAGGTTGCCGAGCACGCTCATCAGCGTCGCCTTGCGCTTCATGCGCAGGTAGTGCTCCAGGGTGACGTGGGCGATCTCGTGCCCCAGGACGTTGGCCAGCATGTCGTCGTCCAGCCCCAGGTCGAGCATGCCGCGGGTGACGAAGATCTGGCCGCCCGGCAGCGCGAAGGCGTTGGGCACCGGCACGTCCACCAGCCCGAAGGTGAAGGGGAACTTCTGGAACTCGGAATGCTGCGCCAGCTCGTAGCCGATGCGGTTGACCCGCGCCAGCTCCTCGGAGTTGTCGTAGAGCCCGTACTGCTCCACCGCCTCCTGGGCCACGGTCAGGCTCTTGGCGAAGAGGTCCGGGTTGGCGATGGTCTGCGCCGCCGCCGGCCGCCAGGGGGAGGCCAGGAGCGCCAGCGCCAGGGCGAAGGCTACGGAGCGTCGGGTCCTGTCGCGCATGGTTCCAGTGTACTCCAGGGGTAGAGTTCCAACCGGTGACAACACGGCGCCGCGGGGGAAAACTCCCGGTCAGCGGGGCAGCGCGGCGTCCTCCAGCTCCTTCTCGGCGGCCTCCGGCAGCGGCGAGCGGGGCGAGCGGAGCTGGCTCTGGATCGATTCGGGCGGCAGGATGCCCCCGGAAACCACCATCCGCACCCCCTCCTCCACGGTGATGGCGCACTCGATGAGCTGCCGGGGCGGCAACAGCACGATGTAGCCGCTGAGCGGGTTGGGCGTCCGGGGGATCAGCACCGGCACCAGCTCCTCGTCGGCGCGCGGGTCCGCCATCGGCCAGCGGCTGGGCGCGCCGGTGACGAAGCCGATGCTGAACACGCCGAGCCGCGGGTACTCCACCAGCACCACCCGCTTGAAGGCCTCGGCCTGGTCGTGGGAGACCGCCTCCAGCACCCCTTTGGTGGCGCCGTAGACCGACTTGACCACCGGCACGCGCAGGAAGAACGCCTCGACCGAGTCGAGGAGGCGCCGGCCGACCAGGTTGGTGGAGAGCCAGCCGAGGAACAGGACCACGGCCAGGGTGAGGAGGATGCCCAGCCCCGGGATGTGGATGGCGCTTTCGGGGAAGACCTGGCGGAGCGTCCGGTCGATGAGCGGCGCGAAGATGCCGTCCATGAAGAGGAACAGCACCCGCAGCACATAGATGGTGAGGAAGACCGGCGCGACGAAAAGGAGCCCGGCCAGGAGGACGGTGCGGAACCGGTGCCGCCAGCTCGGGGAATGCGGGTGGGCCGGGGGCTCGAGCCCTGGAACTGCGCTCACCCCGATAGCTTAGCATCGATGGATTCTTCGGGCCGGGGCCGCCCTGTGGTAGCGTTCCGGCGCATGAGCGATCTGACCATCGAGGTGGAGACGGCCAAGTCGTCCATGGAAGAGATCCGCCCGACGCTGGACGCCGGGCTCAAGGAGGAGTTCCCCGGCGGCATGCTGAAGTGGCGCTGGGAGGGGGACGTGATGCATCTCTCCGGCCCCGGCGCCTCCGCCACCATCGTCTACGAGCCCGGCAAGCTCGTCGGCCGCGCCCATCTCAAGCCGCCGGCGAGCCTGATGAAGCCCGTCATCCAGCAGAAGATCTCCTCCGTGATGAAGAAGGCCGCCGTCTAGCGGCGAGGCCGTCGCCGGTGGCGATCCTCCCCGGCGCCCTGCTGCGCCACGCCGCCGAACGCCCCGAGGTCCCGTGGCTCTTCTGGGCCGAGGGGTGGGACTGGCGCTGGCTCTCCTGGGGCGAGGCCGCGCGGCGTGTCATGGCCGAAGCGGACACCTTCGCCGGCGGCCCACCTCTCGTCCCGTCCCCGGACCCCCTCACCCCTGCCGCCCTGATCACCGACCTGGCCAGCCAGGCCGCCGGAGCCGTGGTGAGAGTGCGGGGGAGTGGGGACGAGTGGCAGGAGTGGGGGGCCGAGGATCTGGGCGCCGCGGCGGACGCGGTCGCCCGCGAGGTGGCGCCGGCGGGTCCCCCGGCCGGCGGGCGCGAGATCCTGGTCGCCGGCCGTCCCCTCGCCGAGCCGGCGGAGCGCGCCGTCGTCGCCTGGGCGATCCTCCAGGGCGCCGCCCTGCTCCTGGA